>DATJQC010000082.1:0-3363 GCA_035506055.1 Candidatus Nanoarchaeia archaeon
AAAAAATTCTTCAGCGCCTTGCCGACTTCTAAAAATTTAACCGCTAAAGACAAAAAAATTTCGGCGCAGATTTTGAAAGAGATCAGTGCCCGGCTGTTATTCTTATCCAACGTCGGCTTAGATTACCTGACACTGGACCGCGCGGCCATGACCTTATCCGGCGGCGAAGCCCAGCGCATCAGATTGGCCACCCAGATCGGCTCGGCGCTAGTCGGCGTTTTATATATTTTAGACGAACCGTCCATCGGCTTGCATCAGCGCGATAATGCTAAATTAATCAGCACTCTGAAAGAATTGCGCGATTTAGGCAACAGCGTCATCGTCGTTGAACACGACGAAGAAACCATCCGCTCCGCCGATTACGTCGTTGATGTTGGCCCGCGAGCCGGCATTCACGGCGGCGAAATCATTGCCGTTGGCACTCCGGCCCAAATCGCCGCTAATCCCAAATCCTTAACCGGCCAATATTTAACCGGTAAAAAATTCATCCCGATTCCGGAAAAATATCGCCGCGGTTCCGGCCAGACGATTAAAATTGTCGGTGCGCGGGAAAATAATCTGAAAAATATTGATGTGGAATTTCCGCTGGGAAAATTCATCGCCATCACCGGCGTTTCCGGTTCGGGAAAATCAACTTTGATGAATGATATTTTAGCGCGTCATTTATCCAAGGAATTTTATGGCGCCAAAGAAGAGCCGGGCAAACACGACCGGATTGAAGGTTTGCACGCGATTGATAAGGTAATTGACATTGATCAGTCGCCGATCGGCCGCACGCCCCGCTCCAATCCCGCCACTTATACTGGCGCTTTTACGCCGATCCGCGAACTTTTCGCCTCGCTTCCCGAAGCCAAAATTCGCGGCTACAATGCCGGCCGATTCTCTTTCAACGTTCCGGGCGGACGCTGCGAAGCCTGCGCCGGCGACGGCATGGTTAAAATTGAAATGCAATTCTTGCCCGATGTTTATGTGGAATGTGAAGTCTGCCACGGCAAGCGCTATAATAAAGAAGCGCTGGAAATTTTCTACAAAGGAAAAAATATCTATGATGTTCTGGATATGACGATTGAAGAAGCGATGAATTTCTTTGCCAACGTCCCGGCGATCTACCAGAAAATCGCGATGTTGAACGAAGTCGGTTTGGGTTATATCAAAGTCGGCCAGTCGGCCACGACGCTGTCCGGCGGCGAAGCCCAGCGCGTCAAATTAGCCACCGAATTATCCCGCCGCGCCACCGGCCGCACTCTTTATATCCTAGATGAGCCGACCACCGGTTTGCATTTCGACGATATCAAGAATCTTTTGGAGGTCTTGAACAAATTAGTCGATCGCGGCAATACGGTCCTGATCATCGAACACAATATGGAAGTTATCAAATCAGTTGACTGGATCATCGACCTCGGCCCGGAAGGCGGCGATAAGGGCGGCGAGATAGTCGCGTCAGGCACGCCGGTGCAAGTCGCCAAAATTAAAAAAAGTTATACCGGGCAATACCTCTCAAAAATTATAAATGATAGATGATAAATTGATCAAAAAAACGCCGGCGCGATTGCCGGTGTTTTTTTAATTTAAAAAACGGAAGCGTAAAAAATTACGCTTCCGCTGGCTTTAACTTGATCGGTTTATTTTCTTTAGCCGATCTTCCTTCGTGGCATTGCGCTAAGGCTTGCCGGGGGGCCGAGGGTTAGGCCGTAGGTTAGATGGAACATCTGCGCTCCTTTGATAAAGAGTTAAGATGCGACTATCCCTCTCTGCAATTAGAAGGGGTTAAAGGAACTGAAATAATTATAGCAATAAAAAAAGGCTTTGCCAAACAAATACTCTGTTCAGCAAAGCCCAGTACCGCGGCTCCCCCAACCCCAAACTACGCCGCGGTCAAGAGAACAACCAACTGTTCTATGGAGATTTATATTACAAATCGTAAAAGCTGTCAAGGCCTTACCTTAATTTTCTAAAAACGTTCAGAATTTCATCATGAACTTTGCCATTAGAGGCCACCATATCCCAGCTCTCAATCGTCCATTCTTTATTCTTTAAATCAGTCACTTTGCCGCCCGCTTCTTTAACCAACAATACTCCGGCGGCAATATCATAAAGATCCGCGCCCGGAATAGAAATCGACTCAACCCGGCCGGCCGCCGTATAAGCCAATTCCAGCGCCGCCGAACCTAACTGCCGGGAATCAAAGCCATGGATTTTCTGATAGGTATAATATTTCACTGCTTTTTTAATCGCTGGGTCATTATGCCCATGGCAGAACAAATTCATCACTTTATCTTTGGTGATACTAGAAACTTCAATCGACTGGCTGTTTAAGGTCGCACCTTCGTCTTTTTCCGCCAGATAAAATTCATCCAAAATCGGGGCATAAACAATTCCCAAAATCAATTCGTTCCGATAAGCCACGGCGATCGAGATCGACCAAAGCGGATCGTGCATGAAAAAATTCGTCGTGCCGTCCAGCGGATCAACGATCCAAAAATAATCCGACTGCGCCTTATTGTCCCCGGTTTCTTCCGACAGGATATGATGATGAGGAAAATTCTGCCGGATTTCTTTTAAAATTATTTCTTCGCTCAGCAAATCGGCTCGGGTCAAAAGCTCAAAGCGCGATTTCAGCTGCGCCTTGCTCCGGTCAAAGCGAAAATACTCCTCCCGCAAAGCCCTGGCCGCTTTCTTTGCCGCCGCGATGGCAACATCTCTTATCTGTTTTGTCATATTCATAAATTTAAATAAATTGACTAATCAACTTTTATTTACTTGGTTTTATTTTATATACTTAGCTTGCAAATCCTTCGTCACCTCGCTGATCTGCATCCAAAGAAAAGCCCAAAGCCAGACGAACAGCGCATACAAAGGGGAAATTCCGACGGGCATCATGAAACCGGAAATCGCCAGCGCCGTGGCGATTACCTGCGTCGTTAAGGTCGCGGTGATTACTTCTTTGCTGGGCAAAAATTTATACCACCGCTCTTTCGTGTGAGCTACGAATATCAGCGCATGGCCGGAAACGGTCAGCTTGAGGAAAAACATCGTCTGGATAACCGGCAGGCTAAAATGAAAAATTTTTGTCATCAAAAAAAACATCAATAAACTGTTGATTATTCCAACCGACCCGAACAGCATGCTCGTAATCCGCCTTTCTTTAATATTTATTTCCGACGGTTTGGCGGCGATTTTTACGCGGTCAAAGGCCAAGGATATTATCGGAATATCATTAAGAAAGGCCAAGAGAATGATCTGCAGCGGCTGAAGAGGATAAAAACCGTACCAGAGTCCGAGAATCAGGATGGTGATGATCAGGCGAAAGCTTTCGGAAATGCGATAGACAGTATAATTGTACAGCCGGACGAAAATTTTGCG
>DATJQC010000083.1:0-2557 GCA_035506055.1 Candidatus Nanoarchaeia archaeon
CGCCCGCCGCCGTTCGTTTTGCCAACCGCCACTTCCCTTTTTTCGCCGCTGGCTAAAATCACAAAGTTTTTTTCTCCGTCCTTGATCACCGAAGACTCGGGAACGGATAAAATATTTTTGTCATCGGCCGCGATGATTTGAATATTGGCGGTTAAGCCGGTTTTAATCTCCGCTTCCTCGTTGACAAATTCCAAAAGCGTCCGATAAGCCAAAGTATTATTGTTCATTTGCGCGGCCGGATCAACGGAAATGACTTTAGCGTCAAAGATTCGATCATTGCCGAAAGCGTCAAAACTGATTTTGGCCGCGTCGCCCGCTTTCACTTCGCCGACATAAAGTTCCGGCAGATAAGTTTCCACCTGAAATTTTCCGGCTGATTGTAAACCGATCACCGGCACCGCGGCATTCATTGCTTCGCCCGGATCAAGATTAACGAAAGTAATCACGCCGTCGATCGGCGCGATGATCGTCGCGTTATCCAACTGCGCCTGGGCTTTGGCAATATTGGCGGCGGCGGCGGTTTGCTGGGCAAGCGCCGCGGCCAAAGCCGCCTGCGCTTGCTTGATCTGCTCATCTTGCATTGAAACCTGCAAGGTCGTCGCGCCGGATTTTTTCAGCGTCAATTGATCATTGGCTAAATTCACCGCGTTCTGCGCCTGATCAACTCCGGCCTGGGCCGCGAAAATATTATTTTGATTTATCTTAATTTGCAGATCGACCGCTTGCTTCAAGCCGTCAAGAGCCGCCCGCGTCGCGTTATTCGAGGAAACCGCCGCGCTGGTTATCGTCTGATCGGCGGCAATATCGGATTGGCTGAAATTATTTCCGGCCGTAGCGTAATTAAGCGCGTTATTCAAATTGTCGAGATAGTTTCCCATAACGGCTAAATCGCCGTCAACCGCCGAAAAAACCGCCGCGTAATTGGAATAATCACTCGCCAATCCGGAACGGTCTGCGGCAAGTTTTTTTACCGCGGCCATTGCCGAAATTCTCGCCGTTTCCGCTGCCATTTTAGCCTGAGAATCTAACGGCGTAGTGAAAGATAACTGCGGATTATCCGCAACCGAATCCGCGAACATCGCCTCGGTCGAATGATAAACAATATCATAAGACTGATCATAACCCTCGGCCAGAGAATTATCGATCTTGGCGTAAAGCGTGTTCAGACTGGCGTCCGCTTGCGCTTTCACATTAGATAAAGCGGTTTGCGCGTCAGTGAAGCCCTTGGCGGCGCTGGCGACTTGAGTTTCCGAGACCGCGACATCCTCGCTCTTGGCTCCGTTAAGCAGGTCTTGTTTTTTAATCCGCTGCGCGCTCAAATTCGCCTGGGCTTGCGCCACTTGCGCCTTGGCCATCTGCCACTGGGCTACCGCCGCCAGATAATCGGCCGAGAGATCGGTTTTTACCAGCGAAGCGATCACCGCGCCGGCTTTCACCTGGTCGCCGGCTTTCACCGCTACCGTATCTGTTTTTCCGGAGCGGGCGAAGGAAAGCTGAATATCCGAGGCCGCCTTGACCGTGCCGGTTAATTTTATTTCCCTGACAAAATCTCCCTGCGTTGTCTGAACGAAAGAATAAGGCAAGGATGATTGGCCGATCGAATGTCCGTATTTTCCCCAGACCAGCGCTCCGCCCGAGATCAAAATGACGACCGCGACGATAATAATTTTATGATGCTTTCTAATTTTTTCCATATTTATTGATCTTAATGATTTTTAAAAGATGGTTCAAACCGCTGTATAAATTATCAATTTCCGCTTCATCCATCTGACCGAGGATCGCCGCCATTCCCTTGCGCGCCAGTTGTAAACATTTTTTCAAAGTCTGTCGGCCCTTTTCGGTGATCGAGAGGCGGATCAAGCGCCGGTCATCCCGATCGAAATCGCGCAGCAAATATCGTTCCGCGACCAGGGAATCGATCAGGCCGGTTACCGAAGGCGGGGTGATGGAGAATTGATCGGCCAACTCTTTCATGGTCGGATTCTTCTTCTCGGCCACGAATTTTAAAAACAGCAAAGCCATCGGCTTCAGCGGCATACCCGGTATTTCCCGATGGATTTCACGCATTTTCCGCCCCACCTCGCGGATCAGTTCGCTTAAACTATCGATCTTTGCTTGCGCTATCATAAAATTAAATATTAGTTAGAATATTTAATAGTTAGTCTACCTAACCTTTTTTATTTTGTCAAGAGCAAAAAAACGACGCCGATTTTTTGGTCGGCGTCGCTCTTTCTTAATCTATTTTAGCGATTTATTTAACTCTTGCAAAAATAATATGAGTTCAACTTGTTTTCCGACCAAACCGGACAAGCGGCGCAAATGCAACCTTTGGAAGCTATCGCGCACTGACTTTTTCCCTTGGCGCAGAATAATTTATCCGCGCTCTTTTTAAGGCATTCGTCGGCCTGATAGGTCGGGCAGCCGAGACAAATGCACTTCTTAAAATTTTCCGGCGTATTAGGCGCTGTTGGCATAAAATTACATTTAAATTAGTTAATGCTATAATCGTTTTTCCAATCCATCGCTCCGCCCTGTCGGACCTGCTTGGCCGCCAGCA
>DATJQC010000084.1:0-16210 GCA_035506055.1 Candidatus Nanoarchaeia archaeon
AAATTCATTTTTTTATTCGGTCTTTCAACTTTGTTTATTATTCCGGTTGCCGATAATCCCCCAATGTATGCGGTTATTTGGCTTGTGTTAATAGCATATATTGTCTATCATCTTTTTTTTATTTCCAAAAGTAAGGTTCAGACAATTTTTTTTATCTTAAAATCAATTGGAATATTTATTCTTTTTAATGTTTGGTGGCTTTTAAGTTTTCTTTATTCGCTAAGGGGCGCGGAACTATCAACTGCAGCTAACAGTGGAATCTGGATGGATTACACATCTGCTAACTCAAGCTTCTTAAATATTTTCCGTTTGCTAGGAGAATGGGCCTGGTCCGGGAGTGCCTTTGGAACTCCTTATATATCTTATCCTAATCTATACACATATCCATTATTTATTGCCGCAACTTTTGTTTTTCCCGTTTTAGTTTTTTTATCTTTGTTTTTAATAAAAAAACGGAAAAATTTATTTTTCTTTTTTTTCTTAATTATTTTTGCACTTTTCTTGGCTAAAGGTAGCCATGCTCCTTTGCCCGAGGTCAACAAATGGTTATTTCTTAATGTGCCTTATTTCTGGCTCTTTAGAGAACCATGGCCAAAATTTACTCTTATCATTGCATTATCTTTTAGCGTCGTGTCTTGTTTGCCAATTTCAGAGTTCCTAAATTATTTGCAGAAACAAAAAAATAAAATTGGGCTGATAGGTTATAGCACATTTATTTTATTTATTTTAGCAGCAATTATTATCGCTGCGTATCCGATTTTTTCCGGAGATATCATAAGAGGAAATCCTACACTTGGTTTTTTGCCAGGCCAAAGAGTGTCAATGCCTTCTTATTGGTTTGATGCAAGTAGTCAGATAGACAGGCAGAAAGAGGATTATCGTATTCTTTTTTCTCCCATGAATCCCGGTCTTTATGTGCATTATGACTGGGGTTATCAAGGAGTAGATCCGGCCATTCGCCTCTTGCCTTCATCTTTGGTAGTTGCGGGAAATGGGAGCTACATAATTCTTAAGAAAACGCAAGAATTTATTAATCAGATTTATAAAAATATTTTGCAGGAGCCGCCTGGCGACTTAATTAAATTAGCCAGCCTATTCAATATCGGTGCGATTTTACAAAGGAATGATTTTGACTGGACAAATTTTGGAAGCCTAGATAATGGTTCGCCGGGGTATATAAAAGATAAATTGGCAGAGGAGGGAATAGACATTGAAAAGACATTTGATAAACTTGATTATTATAAAATAGATAATAAATACATTCTGCCGCATTTGTATACCCCGCAGAATGTTATAATCTCATCACAAAGTTTGGATGCTTTGCCGGAAATAGTATCGCAACCAGATTATAATGTTAGATCCGCTATTTATTTTAATGATCAAAATATTATTTCCGACAGTTTGTTTGCCGACCGAAGCATTCTTTTTAATCCGACAAGCCCGGTTACTGAAACGATAAGTAAAGCCCCGGTCATTGAATTCAAAAAGATTGATCCGACTAAATACCGAGTAATTATACATAATGCCAAAGAAAATTTTCCTTTGGTTTTTTCCGAATCATTTCATTCGGGATGGAAAGCATATTTAGTTAAAGATAATCTGGATTCCTGCCTGCGCGGGAATGACACGAGTGCGGAATTGGCGAATTATAAAATTTTGGACGGCAATGCCGACGATCAGGCCACGGCCGACGAAGTTAAAGGCTTTATTGATCAGGGATACGTCTCGACACTCGGCGATTTAAAGGAAAGGAATATTAAACATGATAAATGGGAAAATTATCGAGAGATTTTGGATTATAATGAAAAATACAAAATTGATTTTATTTCCCATAATTTTCAAGGAACGATTCAGAATGATAATTTGCCGAATGGAAATTTTTGGGATACCTGGTTAGAAAAACCATTGCCCGAGCAAGATCATATTATGGCAAATGATTATGCCAATAGCTGGATTGTTGAGCCGGATAAAATTTGCGCAGACAATAAAAATGTTTGTGTAAAAAATCCCGATGGTTCTTACGATTTTGAAATGGTAGTTGAATTTTGGCCTCAGCGATTATTCTATATCGGTTTGTTTATTTCCAGTGTCGCGTTTTTGTTTTGTCTTGGTTATTTTGGTTATGGTTGGGCGAGAAAAAAAGAGAAGAGAAAAATCTAATTGATTAAACATGAAAAAATTAATAATTAAAATTTTTAATTGGAAAAAAATATTTACCGTGGCTGCGGCTTGGGTGAAAATTAAGAAATGGTGGATAATAATTTTGGTAATCGCGGGAATTTTTATTTCTTGGAAATTTGGAATCTCCGCCGGCATATTTTTGTCGCTTTTTTTATCTTTTTTAATTTTCGAATGGGACAGCTGGATTATTGGTTTTTTGGCGCTGATTTTTTTGATTTCTTGCCCGATTCTACTGACCCTTAAAAAAGAAATTTTGGCCGAGCAAATGGCCATTTATGCCTATTATTTTTTGGTTATGACCGTAGTTTTGCAGATAATTGAATATGCCAGCCATCGTAAAAATTTTGTCGATAATGAAAAAGAATAATATGTCAAGAGAATCAAAAGAAAGTATATTATTTTTCGCGGTGGTTTGCCTGGTAATTTTATGGCAAATACTTTGGCCTGGCTATATATTAACGCTGGATACGGTTTTTGCGCCCAAATTAAATTTGGATTACTTTTTTACTTCTGGTAATTTTTTTAACTCTTTGCCTTTCGTTTATTTTTTAAAATTCTTTAATTTATTTCTTACCGGTTGGGTTGTTGAAAAAATATTAATTATCAGTTTGTTTTTATCGATCGGTTTTCTGGCTTACGTTTATTTGCCTGTACCGAAGAAATATTATGCTCGCTATTTTGCCGCGCTTTTTTATTTGATCAATCCTTTTGTCTATGAGCGGTTTTTAGCCGGACAATGGGCGGTTTTGTTCGGTTATGCTTTTTTGCCGCCGTTTATTGCGGCGCTGATAAAGTTCCATCGCCAGCCGCAATGGCAGAATGTTTTTAAATTATTCGGCTGGCTGGCGCTCATCAATATTTTTTCTCTGCATCTTTTTGTGATGAGCGCGCTGATGTTGGCGGGATATTTTGTGGTTAGTTTATTTTTAACCACCCTCTCCCACCACCCCCACACCCCTCCTCAGGCAGGAAGGGTGCTCCTTGGAAAAGGAGGGGAGAATTTAACACACCCCGTCTCGCCAGGGGCGAGCCACCCCTCTCGAGAGGGGAATAATTCGCAACCACCCCCCAACCCCTCCTTGAAAAGGAGGGGAGAATGGATTATAAAATTTTTGGTTGGCGGGCTGGTTTTCTTGGTGATCAGCTCTTATTGGCTGGTGCCGTATTTTGTCAATCAAAGTTCCTCGGATATAAATAATTTCGATCAATCCAATTGGCAGGCGTTCGCGACGGCGGGGGACAAGCATCTGGGCACGGCGTTCAATGTCGCGGCGCTGTATGGCTTTTGGGAAGAGCACGAGAATTGGGCCGGATATTTTCTTTGGCCCAAGGATAATTATATTTTTTGGCTGATCACAGCTGCGGCTTTATTTGTTTTGATAATCAGCGGAATTATTTGGGGCTGGAAAAAGAAAAGGAAGCTGGTGATCGCGCTGTTGCTCGTCGGCTTGGGCAGTTTTATTTTTTCTTGCGGCGTCGGCGAGACAATCTTTAAAAATTTTAATTTCTTTTTGTTTCAGCATTTTAATTTTTGGCGCGGTTTTCGCGACAGCGAAAAATGGACCAGCTATTTAGTTTTGGTCTACGCGATTCTGGCAGGTTGGGGCGTGATTTGTTTAAGCGAACTATTTCAGCAGAAAAAATATTTAAAATATTTTGTCTGGATTTTGATGGCGCTGGCAATTTTAGGAACTTATACCGAACTGGGCGGTTTTGCCCGGCAATTGCAGCCGGTTTGGTATCCTGCTTCTTGGTACAAGGCCAAACAAATTTTGGATCAGGATAAAAGCGATTATCGAGTTTTATTTTTGCCTTGGCATATGTATCTTTCTTTGAATTTTAATCATAAATTAATCATGGCCAATCCGGCCAATCAATTTTTCGGCCCGAAAATAATCGAGAGCGGCAATATGGAAATGCCCGGGGCGTCGGGTAATTATCTTGACCAGAAATTCGCCGCGTTGGACAAAATGATCAGTAACGGCAGTTCGAGTTCGGAAGCGGAGATGAATATTCTGCGGGAGAATAAAATTAAATATATAATTTTTCTGTCTGATCTGTCAGCTGTTGATAAGTATCGATATGATTTTATTAAGTTGGATGAAATTACGCCAATATTCAAGGAGAATGATTTAGCTTTATTTACGGTCGGCGCGAAATAATGTATAATATTAATTAAAGACAAGGGCTGTGGATAACTTTGAAATACGGATTTTGTTTTTTATTTTAAATAAGACTTTTAATAAAACTAAAAAACTATGCTCAAAAAAGCGATCATCTTAAGCATGGCCGTGGTTGCCGTTATCGGCTTTTCCGGCCTGCTTGGCAAAGGAAATTTATTCAACATTAAGGCCGCTTATGGTTATGGCGGCGGCGGTGTTACGGTTTCATATTGCAGCAGTGTCGTCTATGGCGATTGGAAACCGTGTTTTAACGGCTGGCAGTATCGTGATGTGCTAAGTCAGGTTCCGTCCAACTGCACCCTAACGGCAGCTCAGCAATCAGCCAGATCAATGGTCTGCGGCGCCACTCCGGCCACGCCCGCGACTCCGGCAACCCCCGGTGTTTCTCCGGCTACTCCGGCCACGCCCGCGACTCCGGCTAAGGTTTTATTCGCTCACAATTTATCCATGGGCATAAGCAGCGCTGACGTCTTGGCTTTGCAAAAATATCTCAATGCCAAAGGGTTTATGGTTGCCAAGTCTGGCGCTGGTTCGCCCGGCCATGAAACAAGCAGATTCGGAGCTTTGACTCGCGCGGCCTTGATAAAATTCCAGAAAGCGAATAATATCTCTCCGGCTGTAGGATTTTTCGGGCCCATCACCAGAGCTTTCGTGAATAAATAAACCAGTAATTCAAAGTAAAGATCATCTTGACCACAGTCCTAATCGGGGCTGTGGTTTTTTTATTGCGCGAAGAGTGATATAATCTAATATCGAGTATTATTATAATTAATCTTAAATGTATGAAACAAACGAGCAAAACCAATCGTTTAAAAGTTTTGTCCATTGCCCTTTTTATGCTTGCCGGAACGGCTCTTTATCATCCGGCGCTGGCCGCGGGCAATATTTTGGCGACCATCGCCAGCGAATCCCAGCTTCTGGGCACTGATAATCTGACTGTTATTTTATTAGATTTGGGAAGATCGACGGATCAAGCCCAGAGCCAGGCCAACTTAAAGACTTATCAATCCATTTACACGTTGGACAGTCAAATCAGTTCGGTTGTAAAAATGACTATCAATGATTTCATCACCTATGGCACGCCCAGCACTTTGAAGTTGGGCGCTGGCGAACGTGCCGGCGTGGTTAATTCTTATTTCCAGGCCTTTAAGAAAATGCCGGCCACTCAAGCTGATTGGTCCGATGTGCTGAAGATTGCCAATGGCCGCTGGCCGGGAGTGACCAGCGCGGCCGCGGAAGCGCAAGCCAAGATAGAATTTAAGAAAGTTTATGGCCGCGCGCCATCTATGTCTGTCAGCCGTGATTCCAACGCGGTCACGATCATCGCCTATGGCTTGCTGCCGTCCGGTCGTAATTTGGCCAGCGAAAAAGCCGCGATTAAAACTTTCGAATATTATTATGGCTTCGCGCCGTCAAGCGCCCTGGCCTGGAACGTGGTCCGCGCCATCGCTTATTCGGGCGCTTCCAGATAATAGCCGGCAAAGATTTTCGTTAATTTTGAAAATAATTAAATTTTTGGGGCATTGCCCTTAATTTTATGGCCGACGAAACAATTAAATACGCGCCGCTGGGAGGCAAGACTTTATTCATTCTTATTTTCAAACGCGGTCCGATAATTTTCATCCCGCTCATTTTGCTCGCGGCAATTATTTTTTCCCTGTCCTTCATTCCCGTGATTTATTCGGCCTACGCGGAAATGGCAGCTGTTATTTTGGCGGCATTTTCGCTGATCATCATCGGTTTGGTCCTGCTGATCGGCTGGCTGGAATATTCGCGCTATAAAATATTCATCGATCAGCAAAGCATCAAGATAAACCGGGGAATCATCAAGGAAGAGCAGATCGGCATTCCCTTCCGGCGCATCAAGGAGGCGGCGATCGAGCGGGGGATGTTCGATCAGCTGTTCGGCATCAGTAATCTGATCCTGACGGTCCTGGGCGAAGATGACGGAAAAAATTTTTCCCAAGAATCAAGGCTCGCTTTGCCGGCGCTCGACCGGAAGATCGCTCAGGCGATTCAGGATATAATCCTGAAAAGAGCCGATGTGGAAGAAATGAATATCGAAACCAAATAAAAATTCGCCAATAAAAAAGATCGGAGGTTCCGATCTTTTTTAAAAAGGATTTTATTTGGATTTTCTCGTATACATCGGCATGGCAAAGATCATGTAAATACCGGCCAGACCGACTAGCGCGTAGATTATGCGCGAGACCATGCTCATCGCGCCAAAGATCGCCGCGACCAGATCCCAGTTGAAGAAGCCGACCAAACCCCAATTCAAAGCGCCGATAATCACCAAAATAAAAGCTATCCAATCCCAGATGTTTAATTTCATCATCATAGAAAAATAGTTTTTTTTGTTTTAATTATCTCCCCTCGACCTTTAATGAAGGATTTGACTGTATTTTACCAATTTTGACAAGGCTTGACAATCAAAGGATTGATTTATCAATAATTTTATTTAAAATAAGCGATTTTTTAATGACTTAATTAAATTGTCAAAATGGGATAAAATAAGAAGAGCGGAAGAAATTAATTCACGATAAATTTATGGATAACCAAATGGGATTAAGCGCGGGCGAGGCGGAAAGAATATTGATCGAGGCCGGCCCGAACCGCGTTTATGAACCGGAGCGGATCAGTTTTTTCGGCATTGCCCGTCACGAAGTGACCGAGCCGATGATTTTATTATTGCTGGTCGTCGGGATTATTTACAGCGTTTGGGGAAATTTGGGCGACGCGATCACTATTTTCGCCGTCATTCTATCTTTGGTTTTCGCCGAAGTCTATACCGAATTCCGCGCCAAAAAAGCGATCAGCGCCCTGGGCCGGATCGCGGCGCCAAAAACCAAAGTCCGGCGCGACGGCCGGATTATCGAGATCGACTCGGCGGCGGTGGTGCCGGGGGATCTGCTGATTTTGATCACCGGTTCCAAGATCGCGGCTGACGCCAAAATTTTGCAAACTCCCGGGATGGAAGCGGATGAATCGGCTTTGACCGGGGAATCTTTCGGACAGGAAAAGAAGACCGGCGATGAAATATTCGCCGGAACCACGGTAACGTCCGGCGAAGGTCTGGCAAAAGTTATCGCGACGGGAAAAAATACCCGGATCGGCAAGATCGCGGTCGCGGCCAAAGCCGTCAAGGCGCCGCGGACGGCTTTGCAGCTGGCGATGCGGTCTTTGGCGGGAAAATTAGTCTATGTGGCGATTTTCTTTTCCGTCTTGATACCGGTAGTCGGCTATTGGCGCGGCCAGGATTTGAAAATGATGATTCTTGTCGGCTTGTCGCTGGCTTTCGCGGTTATTCCGGAAGAATTGCCGATTGTCATCACTATGGTTTTGGGACTTGGTTCATACACCTTATCTCGCCATAATTTTTTGGTTAAAAAATTAAAGGCGGCGGAAACCTTGGGCAATGCCACGGTGATCGTCACTGACAAAACCGGCACGATTACGGAAAGCCGGATGAAAATCGTTTCTCTTTATCCCGAGTCGGCCGCGCCGGCGATTATGGCCGCGGCCCTTGCTTCGCTTCCGGCTTTGGCGATTTCACCTTTGGATAAGGAAATTGCCGACGCCGCCCAAAAAGAAAAGATCGGCGCGGCCGGCGAATTGTCGCGGCAAAGGAATTTCAGCGCTAACCGCAAAACGCGCAGCGTGATCCGGAAAAATCCCGCCGGCTTCCAAATCATTATGAGCGGCGCGCCGGAAGAGATTTTTGCCGCCTGTGCCGGCGTTGACTCGGCGGTTCGCGAAGAATTGACGCGTGAGACCGGCAAGGGTCGCCGCGTCATCGCTTTGGCCGCCAAAGATATCGGCGGCGGAGCCGGTCTTCCCTGGGATGAATTGGAGAAAAATTTGAATTTTGTCGGCCTAATCGGATTTGAAGATCCGCCGCGCGCCGGCGTCAAGGAAACTATCATCCAGGCGGCTCGGGCCGGCATCCGCACGATTATGGT
Organism: Candidatus Nanoarchaeia archaeon; assembly: GCA_035506055.1. Classification (GTDB taxonomy): domain Bacteria; phylum Patescibacteriota; class Patescibacteriia; order Patescibacteriales; family WJLG01; genus JAQTUZ01. The sequence goes on from DATJQC010000084.1 coordinate 8,327, forward strand.
GACCGGCGATCATCCGTTGACTGCCGCTTTTGTCGCCGCGGCGGTGGGGATTTCTTCTCCGGGCGGCAAGACCATCACCGGCGAAGAACTGGATGAATTATCCGATCAAGATTTGCAGCAAGCCGTGAAGGATGTATCCGTTTTTGCCCGCACGACTCCCGAGCATAAATACCGTCTGGTCCAAGCTCTGCAGAAAAACGGCGAAGTCGTGGCGGTGACCGGCGACGGCATCAATGACGTTCTGGCGCTCAAAGGCGCGGATATCGGCATTGCCATGGGCGTCCGCGGCACGGACGTGGCCAAGGAAGCGGCCGAGGTCGTCTTGGCTGATGATAATTTTGTGACGATCGGACGCGGCATTTTCGAAGGCCGAAAATTTTTTGACAATCTGCAGAAGGGGATTAAATATTATTTGTCAGTCAAAGCGGCCCTGATTATGATTTTTCTCCTGCCGGCGTTGCTGGGAATTCCTTTGCCGTTCGCGCCGATCCAAATCATCATCTTGGAATTATTTATGGATCTGGCGGCTTCAAGCGGTTTTGTCGCCGAACCGGCGGAAAAAGATATTTATACGCGGCCGCCCCGCAATCCTCGGGAAAATATGTTCGGCGGCGTTGAGTTGGCCGATCTTTTACTCAAAGGAGCGTTTTTGTTCGCGGCGGTGTTGGGAGTTTATTTTTACGCCTTGCGTCTTCATTTGCCGCTGGTCGAAGCGCAGACCATGGCCTTCTCCGCCTGGATCATCGGCCATATTACTCTCGCTTTCGTTTCGCGGGCCAAAAAACAAACGCTCGCTTCGCTGGGATTGTGGAGCAACAAGATTATCGATCTTTGGGCGGCAGCCGCGATCGGTTTCCTTTTGCTGGCGATGTACACGCCGGTTTTCCAACGTCTGCTGCATTTGGCGCCGCTCAATTTTTTTATGTTACTGGCGATCGCGGCCGCTGTCGCGGTCTTTGTCGGTCTTTTAGAGTTTAAAAAATATTTTAAAAAAAAGATATGAAGTTGAAAGTTATGCCGATGTAAAGTCGGCATCCCGAGCTCGCCGCGGGGTAAAGTTAAAAGTTTTAAGTAACAAAATAAATTTTAACTTTGCGCTTTATATCTTTAAGCTATTTTATGGAATATAATAAATTAGCCGCGCCGGAAATTATTGCCAAAACAACGGCAGCGTTAAAAGAAAGAAATATTTTGGCGCAATTAGTGGCGGATAAGATTGAAGCGCTGGAGGCGGTCAAGAAGTTATTGCCAGATGGCGCCGAGATTATGACCGGCGGTTCGACAACCTTGGAACAAATCGGTTTTGTCGATCTGCTCAAAACCGGAGCGCATCCCTGGCAGAGTTTTAAAGATAAGATTTTCGCGGAAAAGGATCCGGCCAAACAGGGGAGACTGCGCCAGGAAAGCTGCCTGGCCGAATATTATCTGGGTTCGGTGCATGCCGTAACCGAAGACGGCGAAATACTCGTCGCTTCCAACACCGGCAGCCAGCTGCCCGCCTATGTTTTTACCAGCAATAATGTGATCTGGATCGTCGGCGCGCAAAAAATCGTTTCCAATCGCGAAGAAGGTTTCCAGCGCGTCTATGATTATGTTTTGCCTTTGGAAGATCGGCGAGTGAAAAGCACGGGCGGCTCCGGCAGCTTTGTCAGTAAGTTGCTGCTTTTTGAACGAGAAGTTATGCCCAACCGCAAGATCAATCTGATTTTTGTCAATGAAGTTTTAGGATTTTGACCAAAAAGAAAGGAGAGCTTTTCAAGGCTCTCCAGAAGTTTCGGTTATATTTTTTTCATCGCCCTCGATGATGATAAGGCGAATGATCAAGGTGGTCTTGGACCATCAGATCCTCCTCTTAGTTGAGTTTGTTGATTTTGTTTTTTACGGAATGCCTTATTTTGCAGGGCTTCAAGGCTTTCCGACGTCTTATTTCTAACTCGCTAATTTAATAATATCATAATTTTTTATATTTGTCAATAGTTGGTAGAAATAATGATATTTTTTAGCTGATATTAGGTAATAATTTTATGTATTTTTATCTATATCTGGTCGTTTCGGGCCTGATTGCCATTTTTTTGATAATTTTTATCATTGCTTTCGGCGTGCCCATGTTCACTGGCGCGCCGTTTGCGGTGTCATCGCGCTTTAAAATCAAGCGGATGGTAGAAATCGTCAATGAAGAAACTGCTGGAAAACAAAAAGCGGCGGCGGTCGATCTGGGTTCGGGCGACGGTCGGATCGTTATCGCCCTGGCGCGAAACGGTTACGCGGCGACTGGTTTGGAAATCAATCCTTTTCTGGCTTGGTATTCGCGGTTAAGAATCAAAATTGCCGGACTCAAAGACAAGGCGGCGATCAAGCGGGTGAATTATTGGCAGGAAGATCTGTCGAAGTATGATGTGGTGATTTTGTTCGGAGTTTTTTATATTATGGAAAGAATGGAGAAGAAGTTGCAAGAAGAATTGAAACCAGGCGCGGTAGTCATTTGTAATCATTTCTTTTTTCCTTCTTGGGCGCCGGTCAAGCAGAATGGCGATATTTATATCTATCGTAAGTTAGGGAAGGTCGGCTAATTATTCCGCCGACTTGATTATGTTTTATGGAATACGATGTCGCGGTAATCGGCGGAGGGCCGGCCGGAATGATGGCGGCCGGACGGGCGGGCGAACTGGGCGCCCGCGTGATTTTGTTGGAAAAAAACCAGCGCTTGGGCGCGAAATTGCTGATTACCGGCAAAGGCCGCTGCAATATCACCAATCAAACCGAGTCAGACCGGGAAATGATCGCGGCGTTCGGCAAGAACGGCAAGTTTTTGTATCCGGCTTTGAAGAAATTCGGCGTAACCGAAGTGATGGATTTTTTCGCGGCGCACGGAGTGTCCACTAAAGTGGAACGCGGCAACCGGGTTTTTCCGGCAAGCGACAGCTCGCGCGACGTGCTGGACGCGTTGGTGAATTATCTGATTCGTTCCAAAGTCGAAGTAAAATATAATTCCGCCGTCAAGGAAATTATCTGCCAGGGCGGCCGGATTGAAAATTTGGTTTTATTCGGCGGCCGGGAAATTCGCGCTGATAAATATATTCTGGCGACGGGGGGAAAATCCTATCCGGCCACCGGCTCGGCCGGCTCGGGTTATGCCTGGCTTGCCAAAATGGGTCACACTATCAATGAATTATCGCCGGCTCTGGCGCCGATCATCAGCGAAGAAAGATTTATCAAAGAATTGGAAGGACTTGGCCTGAAGAACGTGGCAATTAGTTTGTTTGTCGGAAATAAAAAGATCGCTTCGCGTTTCGGCGAGGCGATTTTTACCGCCAAAGGAATGAGCGGGCCGGTCATTATCGACTTAAGCCAGACGATCGGCCAATATTTGGCGCGAGAGCCGCGGCTGGCGATTGATTTTAAACCGGCGCTGGATTATCCGCGGCTTGACGCGCGGCTGCAAAAAGATTTCGCGGCTCAACCCAACAAGATGTTCAAAAATTATCTGCCCGAATTGCTGCCGCAAAAGATGATTCCGGTAATGATCCGCTTAAGCGGAATCGATCCGGCGCGGAAAATCAATTCCATCAGCCGGGAAGAGCGAAAAAGAATATTGCATCTTTTAAAGGAATTTTCCCTGACGGTTGCCGGGGTGGAGGGTTTTGATCAGGCGATTATCACCGCCGGCGGCGCGGCTTTGAACGAGGTCGATCCGCGGACGATGCGTTCGAAAAAAATCGAAAATTTATTTTTAGCCGGGGAAATTTTGGATTTGCACGGCCCGACTGGCGGTTTTAATTTGCAGCAAGCCTGGAGCACGGGTTATGCCGCCGGCGAAGCCGTTATAAAATAAGCAAAAATTTATGGACAACGAAAAAAAAGTTATTAAAACTGACGAAGAATGGAAAAAAGAATTGACGCCCGAACAATATCGGGTGATGCGGGAAAAAGGAACCGAGGCGCCTTGGAGCGGCAAGCTTTCCAAACCTGATGCCGAAGGAATTTATCATTGCGCGGCCTGCGGCAATCCGATTTTTTCCCAGCAAGCCAAGTTCGAATCCGGCACGGGCTGGCCGAGTTTCAATCAGGCGATCCCCGAGAGCGTCAAACTGATCGAAGATACGAGCGGCGGAATGAAACGGACCGAGGTTGTCTGCGCCAAGTGCGGCGCCCACTTGGGTCATCTGTTTAATGACGCCTTTGATCAGCCGACCGGCCAGCGCTATTGTATCAATGCCGTCTGTCTTAATCCGCGGAAAAAAATCAAGGCCGATTAATCTCTAATTTAAAAATCCGCCAGCAAGCGGATTTTTAATTTCCTTCTGTGGATAACTCAGCTATGTTTAATCCCGCTCCCGTGTTATAATATTCGTAATAAATCCGGAGCGATTATGATTAAAATCGGGCGCTAAAATTTGTTTCGGATTTCGAATTTACGATTTAGGATTTTATCATTTATGGCGTTATTGCCTTTTTTGCAAAAACCGAAAAGAGTCGAAGATCAAAACGACGCGGCAGAGCGGAAGATCGAGTTTGCCCAAAAATTGCCGAGCGGCGAGATTGAAGGCGAAGCGGCGCCCAAAGCCGGCAATTTTGATTTTTTGAAAAGTTTTTCCGAGCGTCAGCCCGGCGAAAAGGTTCCGGTTAAAATAACTCCCGCGCCCATGCTGGCCGAAGAAAAAGCGACAAAGACGGCTGCTCCGGACAAACCAAAGAGAGGTTTATTGTCGGATTTTTTAAGTTTTGGCCGTCGCGCGGACGGCGATAAAAACCGTTCCCGGGTCCTGGAAGTAAATCTGGTCAAGGGCGAGATTGTCAAATTTTTCGATTGGCAAGGGGGCGTCTTGATCCTTTTGATGGCCGTTTTCATCGCCATGGCGGTTTTGAGCGGGATCTATTGGGGTATTTCGATCTGGGGCGCCGGCAATAATAAGGCCGGCAACTCCGATTATCTGCAACAGTATTATAAGATCAGCAAGGAGATCAACGATCTTGGTCCGCAGGTCGATCAGGTGATGGCTTTTAAGAATAAATTGGATCAGGTTAATTTTCTGCTTGATCGGCATATCTACTGGACCAATTTTTTCAGTTTTTTGGAAGACAACACTTTGTCCGATGTTTATTTCTCCGGCTTCAACGGCACGGTGAATGGCAGCTATTCCTTGTCGGCCACGACTGATAGTTTGGACGCGATCGACGCGCAAATAAAAAAATTATTGGCCAATCCTTATATCAAGAACGCCGAAGTCGATTCCGGTTCGATTAGCGGAGCGCAGGGCAAACCGAGCGTCGGTTTTTCCTTGTCGTTCACCCTTGATCCGAAGATATTCTTGAAGTGAAACGATTTCATCCCGATTTAATATAATTCATATGGCGCAAAAAAATTCCGAAGAAATCCAGGATAGTTCGGAAGAAAAGAAGGTCCGCAGCAAACAGTTCAATAAATTTTTGAGCGATTACTTCAATTGGGTGGTCGGTTTCGCGGTGGCGATAGTTTTTGTTTCGGGTTTTTTCGTTTTGGTTTTGCCTAAATATCAACAGACGGTCGAATTCATCAATTCGACCAATCAGCAGCAGGTTTTGGATGTTTCTTCCCGCCAGGACGAATTGACCAAGATCCAACGGTTTTTAGCCGCTTACAAAAGCATCGATCCTAAATATATCGATAAAGTCAAGGCTATCGCTCCGGTGGCGCAGAATAAGGAGGAATTATTTTCCGAGCTGAATTATCTGGTTTCGGTGAATCAGCTTTTCTTGCAATCGATCAGTCTGAGTTCGACCGATTCTTACCTCGATCAGGAATTGTTGCCGGTCAAGGCAGGGGACCAGCCGATTGCGAATAGCCTGCAGACGGTAACCGTCGTCTTGGAAGTGCGGGGAACGACCTATGAATCCTTCAAGAATTTCTTGTCGTCGCTGGAAAATAATTTGCGGCTGATGGATGTCTTGAGCATCAGGTTCGATCCGCAGGGCCAGACGACCAGTTTGACCATCGATACTTATTATTCCAAAAATTGACCTATGGCGATGATAAAATTTTCCCGCGTCAATCAAATCATCATTTATGCCGTCATATTCGTCTTGGTGGCGATTTTCTTTTTTTATTTTTTTCATCAGGCGGCCATGCTGCCTGGCAATATCAGCCAGCTGCCGCTATCCGGCCGGCCCGTCGGCAACACGATCAACAAGACTTCAATCAATATAAATCTCGATCTTCTGGGGACCGACAAGTTCATGAATTTGCGTTCGGAAGCCGCGCCGGTAACCAGCTTCCCGAGCGGCAAAAGGAATCCTTTCGCGCCGCAATGAAGGGCGAGCCGGATCTTGGCGGAAAGGCTGGCCGGAAAATTTTCTCTATAATTTGAATTATGCTAAATGAGAATGAGAAAGCGTTTTTAAGCCTGCTGGTTGAAAAAAAAATCATCACTCCCGCGAAATCGGCCGAGCTGGAAAAATCTTTGGCTCAATCGGATAAAACGTTGGAGGATGTTTTGGTTATCGAAAAAATTATCGGTTCGGAAGAAATCGTCGCGCTTAAGGCCGAAGCCGCCGGAATCGCCTATCAGGATATCGCCAAAATTCAGATCACGGAAAACGCTTTGGCCGTCATCCCTTTCGAAGTGGCGCAAAATTATAAAATCGCCTGTTTCGAACGAGAAGGCAATCGGATCAAAGTCGGCCTGATCGATCCTTATAATTCGCGGGCGATCGAAGCGGTGAATTTTTTGGCCAAAGAGCAGGGTTTGGAAGTGGAATTTTATCTGATTTCGGAAGAAAATCTGGATAGTATTTTTGCCAGATATCGGACTTTGCAGAAAGAAATTTTCACCGCCCTGGAAACGAAAGCCAAGGAAGCGGGCGAAGTGGAAACGTTGGAAGAAGGCAGAGCCGAGGAATTGGTCGAAGAAAATGTCGCCAGCGCGCCGGTGGCCAGGATCGTTTCGGTGATCATCCGGCACGCGGTCGAAGAAAAAGCCAGCGATATTCATATCGAGCCGATGCCCAAAGAAACCAGAGTGCGCTACCGCGTCGATGGCCTGTTGCGGACTTCCCTGATTTTACCCAAAAGCATCCATAACGCGATCGTCGGCAGAATAAAAGTTTTGTCCAAATTAAAACTTGACGAAACCCGGATACCGCAGGATGGCCGCATCCGCCTGCTGATCAACAAGAAGGAGATTGATTTCCGCGTTTCGATTATGCCCCTTTTAGGCGAAGAAAAGATCGTGATGAGAATCTTGGATCTGGGCCGCGGCATTCCTTCGCTCGAGGAGCTGGGGTACGACGATCACGCGCTGCAGATCATCCGCAAAACGATCAAAAAAACTTTCGGCCTTTTCCTGATCACCGGTCCGACCGGTTCGGGAAAATCCACGACGTTGGCCGCCGTGCTCAATATTCTCAACCGCGAAGAAATCAATATCGTCACGTTGGAAGACCCGATCGAATATTTCGTCAAAGGCACCAACCAATCGCAGATCCGGCCGAATATCGGCTACACTTTCGCCAACGGCTTGCGCTCGATTTTGCGCCAGGATCCGGACGTGGTGATGGTCGGCGAAATCAGAGATAACGAATCGGCCGAGCTTTGCGTCAATGCCGGCTTGACCGGACACTTCGTCTTGTCAACGTTGCACACTAACAGCGCGATGGATGTGGTTCCTCGCCTGGTGGATATGAAAGTCGAGCCGTTCTTGTTGGCTTCGACGCTCAAATCGATGGTCGCGCAAAGATTGGCCAGGAGAATCTGCCCCAATTGCAAGGAAAATTTCAAAGTCGAGCCGGAAGTAATCGAACAGGTGCGCGCCGAATTGGCCCAGGTGCCGAGCTATATGATCCAAAGCCGCCTGAAAGGCGTTAAGACCTTGAAGGATATCGATGAATCTTTTTTCTATCACGGCGCCG
>DATJQC010000085.1:0-6160 GCA_035506055.1 Candidatus Nanoarchaeia archaeon
AACATCTCAAGTCATGGTTTCGATATTTTATCGGTTAAATATAAAAAAAACTTCGAATCTAAATTCGAAGTTTTTTTAATCGCAATTTTTATTGGATATTTAATCGATATAATCCCTCGTCACTTCCGATTTTGGCCGTGAAATAAAGATTTTTTTCCGTGTCATCGAAGACCGGCGAAGCGATCGAATCGAAGCTGGCCAATTCCGTCACCTGGATTTCGTCGGTCGCCGTCCAGGTGATAACATTGATATTTTTTTCCGTGGCGAAAAGGATATAATTGGCCGCTTTGGTTTTGATGATGCTCTTGATCGGCAGCGACCAGCGGGTAATCAGCTTGTTCTCGTTTTTGTCCAAATCCAGCACCCAAATTTCATAATCATTGGCCCAGACCAGCTCTTTGTCATTAACCCATTCGGTTTTTTTAACCGAATCGATAGTCTCGATGATCGGACTGGCCGCCGAAACCGACGGATCGATCAGGTAGAGCGTCTCGTATTTTTGGTCGTAAAGATTGATCAATTTGGCGGTCGGGTTGATCAATTGGTAGCCGCTGGAAGCGGGCAGATCTATTGTCTTGACTATTTTTTTGTCATTTAAAGAAAAATATTTCAGTTGCGCGTTAAGGCCGTTTTGCGCCGCGTAATAGAGATAATTACCTTTAACTTCATAATCGAGAATGTTGTTTTCCTCGATGATCGTTTCGTTTGATTGGTCGGCCAGATTGAAAAGATTAATGGAATTTTTGAATTGATAATAAATTTTATCCATCTCGCCGTTCCATTTCAGGTTGGAGATCGAGGGGCCGATAATTTTATCAAGCGAGAGATTTTTATCCGGACTTTTCAGATTTAACAAAGCTTTTCCCGCGGCGAGGCGGCCGGAATCGGCCGACCAGGAAACATCGGTGCTGGTGGAAAAGGCGGCGGAAATTTTGTCCAGCGCCTGGGTTTTGATATCGAATAATTGTCCGGAAGCCGGCAGAAAGATCTCTTTGTTGTTCGGCGCCAAGGATAGCCGCTGGCTTTGCCGGCTGGCGAGCAGCTGCGGCGAAGTATTTTTGAACAGATTGATATCGAGCACGTGAGTGATTTTGCCGGGAAAAATATCGATGCGGCGCTGCCACGGCCAATAGCCGGGAAGCTGGACGGAGAGATCGTAAGATCCTGGCGCCAAGTTCTTGATATGGGCCGGAGTTCTGATCGCGTTGCTTGCCGAAGGGATCAGCTTCTGAAAAAAAATATCGGTAAAACGTTCGACCGGCTGGCCGTTGAGAAAAATATTCGCGCCGGACGGGGTGGAATAGATAATGGTCATGCCAGTCTTCTGCACGGCAAGGGGCGTGAACAAATGTTGCCAATCGATCTCGTAGCCGGAAGCGTAAAGGATGATCAGCGGAGTGATGATCAAAAAAAGCAAACAAAAAGAATAATAAATTATCCGGCGAAGAGTCAAAGTCATATCTTCTTGATGTCAGCGCCCAGCGCGGCGAGCCGTTCGGCGATATTTTCATAACCGCGTTCGATTTGATAAATATTGTCGATTTCCGTCCGGCCCTGGGCTACGAGGGCGGCGATTACCAAAGCGATGCCGGCGCGAAGGTCCGGGCTGGTAAGTTTATGGCCGTAAAGCTTGGTCGGCCCGTTGACGACGATGCGGTGCGGATCGCACATGATGATATCGGCGCCCATCTGGGAAAGCAGATCGGCGTACAACAGTCGGCGGTCGAAGATCGTTTCATGGATCAAGGAAGATCCTTGGGCCTGGGTCATTAAGACGGCGTAAGGCTGCTGCAGGTCGGTCGGAAATCCGGGATATTCGTGAGTCTTGATGCCGTAAGCCGAGATTTTTTTGGCCGGTTTGATCTTCAGCCAGTCGGCGCCTTCCTCGAAGGGAATGCCCAGGCGATGTTGGAATATTTCCAACAGCACGCGGAGATGTTCGGGCGCGCATTTTTTGATTAAAATTTCCGAACCGGTCGCCGCGGCCATGATCGCGAACGAACCGGCCTCCAGCCGGTCGGGCATAACCGTAAAACTGCCGGCGGAAATTTTAGCCGTGCCGTCAATAATGATCGTCGGCGTGCCGGCGCCGGAAATTTTCGCGCCCTGCCGGTTAAGATAATCGGCCAGCGCTTTGATTTCCGGTTCCATGGCGCAATTTTTCAAAACCGTCCGTCCTTTGGCTAAAGTCGCGGCCATGATCATTGATTCGGTGGCGGTGACCGCGATCAATTTATAAAAAAAGAATTCGCCGCCCTCAAGGCCGCCCTTGGCTCGGAGATGATAATAATCGTCTTTAATATTGATTTCCGCGCCCAGCGCGGCAAAGCCGTCCAGAAAGACATCGATGTCCCGTTTGCCGGCGCCGATGATGCAGCCGCCCGGATGGGGGAATTTCGCTTCGCCGAAACGCGCCAAGAGCGGCGCGACGAACATTATTGAAGCGCGGAATTTGTTGGCGATCGCCGGATTTAATTCGGTTTTTTTAACGTCGGAGGTGTCGATGATCACGGTGCCGCGGACCGGATAGTCGATCTTGGCGCCCAGATCTTCCAGGAGGGCCAGCGATTGTTTGACGTCCTCGATTTCGGGCAGATTGGCAATCGTTATTTTTTCGGTCGATAAAATCGCGGCCGGAATTATTTTCAAAGCCGCGTTTTTCGCGCCCCTTACTTCGATTTCGCCACGCAATTTCGCCGGCCCGTTAATGATGAATTTGGACATAAAGATGATGTTAATCCGCGAATGAACGCTAATGCCGCGAATATCGCGAATAAACGAATAGCCGGATTTAAGGCTTGATAATTATTTCATAGTATTTAGCATAGCTTATGCCGGTTATTATTTCAACTTTTTTGATTATTTGCGATTGGTTTGTCAAGATTGCATTTTGTCAGCCTTGGTGGTAAGCTGAAAATAGCTAAGCTAACCTATGGTTATGCAACAGAAATGACATCAAATTTTTTTGATAATCATTTCACCAATAAATATGTCCTGGTTAACGAAAATTTTCGGAGGAAAAAAACAAGAAGCGGCTAAAGAGGCGCCGATGAACGCGCCGCAAGCTCCCGAGATGCCGATGGGGTCGATGCCGGAAAACAAACCGAGGGGAGATGAAGGAATGAAGGACGAGGCCGGCAGCGAGGATATGAAATAAATACCGATTAAAAATAATCAGCTTGAATCAACGAGCTGGTTATTTTTTTTGGAAAGGCGTTTCGGAACTAACTAACTTTGTATATAATGCGAACCCGCGAATTTTACGCGAATACTACGAACCTACCAAGCGAATTATTATTCGTTAAATAGTTCGCGGCCTGCCTGCCGGCAGGCAGGTATTCGCTGATAATTCGTGGTATTCGCGTTATGTTTTGTGCTATAATATTTTCATGAAACTTATTGATACTCATTCTCACGTCAATTTCAAAAAATTTTCCGCCGATGCCGATCAAGTTATTCTCAATGCTTTGAATAATGAAGTCGGCATGATTGTTGTCGGATCGGATTATAAAACTTCCAAGCGCGCTTTGGATTTGGCGAATAAATATGAAAAGGGCGTCTATGCCGCGGTCGGTTTGCATCCGGTGCATTTGGAAGATATCACCGAAGCCGGCGAGGACGGGCGGGAAGTCGTGCGCGTCCGGGCCGAAGAATTCATTTATGATAACTACGAGAAATTGGCCGAGTTCGAAAAGACCGTGGCGATCGGCGAGATCGGTTTGGATTATTATCATTTGAAATTATCGCCCGATCTGGAAAATTCCAAAAAAAAGCAGAAAGAAATTTTAGTCAAGCAATTATTGTTGGCGCGCAGTTTTGACATTCCGGCGATCATTCATTGCCGCGTGGCCCACGATGATTTATTGTCGACTTTAAAAAAATTCCGGGAAGACTATAAAGAAAAGATCCCGCTCGACAAGCCGTGGGGAGTGATCCATTGTTTTTCCGGCGACGAAAATTTGGCCTGGGAATATTTCCGCCTGGGATTTTTGATTTCCTTCACCGGCATCATCACTTTCAGCAAGCAATGGGATGATCTGATCAGAAAAATGCCGTTGGATAAATTTATGGTGGAAACCGATTGCCCCTTCATGACGCCCGAACCGTTCCGCGGCCGGCGCAACGAACCGGTCCTGGTCGCCTATGTAGCCGAGCGCATTGCCGCCATCCGCGGCGTCGAACCCGACCGCATCGCCGAAATTTCCACGGAAAACGCCAGAAGATTTTTTAATATTGCATAACGCCAGACACGCAATTTTATATTTTGGCTTGACAAGCAACTAAATTGAAATTATGATTTAAAAAATCAAATAATTGCGGTTAACACTTTTTAAACAGGAGGCTCTTTGTGAAAAAGTTAAAAGATTTGGAGATGGGTGCGTTTTTTATCTATTATCCCGTCCCTGCTGTGGCAATAGAAAAAGGTTATCCCGTCCAAATCAAACAGCTTGTTGCAATCGAGACGACTGATTTGAATCAACCACTTCCTTTCCCGAAAGGCATTAAAGAGCATGGGCTGGTCAGACGGATCAGCGACGAATTGCTTGAATCGGAGGTGGTTGAAATTTTTGTCGAATAATCAGGATCTTCGCGCATTTTTTTCGTTAACAGACTTGAGCCGCTCGGGTTATTCCGGCGGCTTTTTTGTGGCAAAACACAATCTTGACAGAGCTGTAAGAAGTGATAAAATAAGATATGCTTTTAGCACTTCAAGTGATAGAGTGCTAATTAATTATTTAACATGACGCGAATACTACGAATAACCCACCCCGCCACCGCGGCGGTGGCACCCCTCCCAAGAGGGGAATCGCGAATACCGCAAAATATTTAACGAATTTTGATAAGCTGTTCGTTAATTTTGTTCGCAGTATTCGCGTAAAATTTGCAATATTCGCATTATAAAATTATGACAATCAAACCACTTCATGACAATGTCGTCATCAAGCCGATTGAGGCGCAAAAAACCACCAAAGCCGGAATCGTTTTGCCGGATACGGTCGACAAGGGCAAGCCGGAACAAGGAACGGTAATGGCCGTCGGCGCGGGAAAAAATCTGGATAACGGCGCGGTCGCCAAAATGTCGGTCAAGGTCGGCGACAAAGTGATGTTCAAAAAATACGCCGCCGATGAAATTGAAATCGGCGGGGAGAAAGTTCTCTTGGTGAGCGAAGGAGATATACTGGCTATTTTATAAATTTTAAATTTACAATTTTAAAACAATTTTCAATATTTGAAAATTCCTGCCTGCCGGCAGGCAGGGAAAATTTAAAATTGAAAATTATCTTCGTTATGAGTAAGACAATAATTTTTAGCGAGAAGGCAAGAGAAGCGCTGAAGCGGGGAGTTGATAAGCTGGCCGATGCCGTTAAAATAACTTTGGGACCGAAAGGCCGCAATGTCGTGATCGAGAAATCCTACGGCGCGCCAACGGTTACCAAGGACGGCGTCACGGTCGCCAAAGAAATCGAATTGGAAGACAAAGAAGAAAATATGGGCGCGGAGATTATCAAAGAAGTCGCTTCCAAAACCAATGAAGTTTCCGGCGACGGCACGACCACTGCGACCATTTTAACTCAGGCGATCATTGCCGAAGGTTTGAAATTGGTTTCCTCCGGCGTCAATCCGATCGAACTGCGCAAAAGCATTGAGAAAAAAGTGGCGGACATCGTGGAAAAATTAAAACTTTCCAGCAAAGAAATTTCCACCAAGGAAGAAATTACTCAGGTTGCGTCCATCTCGGCGAATGATAAAGCGATCGGCGCCAAGATTGCCGAAGCGATTACCAAAGTCGGCCGCGACGGCGTGGTTACCGTGGAAGAAGGACAATCGTTCGGCGTGGAAGTCGAAGTCGTGGAAGGCATGCAATTGGATAGAGGTTATGTTACGCCGCACATGGTAACTAACGCGGAAACGATGAAGGCGGAAATGGAAGATCCGTATATTTTGATCACTGACAAAAAAATCGGCGCGGTAGCGGAAGTTTTGCCGCTAATGGAAAAGATGGTGGCGGTCGGCAAAAAAGATTTGGTGGTGATTGCCGAAGATATCGAGGGCGAAGCCTTGGCGACTTTCATTCTTAATAAAATGCGCGGCGCCTTTAATGTTCTCGGAATTAAGGCTCCGGGATTCGGCGATCGCCGCAAGGCCATGCTGGAAGATA
>DATJQC010000086.1:0-3118 GCA_035506055.1 Candidatus Nanoarchaeia archaeon
AGCCTTTTTTCTTGCGCGTCTTGCTGGGCCGCCTTGAATTCCGCTTGATATTGATACGGCGCGTTGAAAGTATATTCGAAAGCGAAACCGTCGCTCACCGCTTCCAGATTATAGAATAATCCATCGCTCCGCCAGACATAACGCAGCAATCGGCCATACATATCTTTGTCGCCCTGGCTCGGATCGGCGGCAAGGCGGACTTCTTGGCCGGCCAATAATTTTTCCGCGTTGGCGCTGGCTTCCGGTCCGAAACATTCCACCGGTTTTTTCGGATCAACTGTTTCCGGCGTGTTGATGCCGATTAATCTCAATCTTTCTGTTTTACCGTTAATTAATACATCAACCGTATCGCCATCGACGACTTTCACCACCTTAAAATATTCTTGAGTTAAATCCGCCGCCGATTTCCCCTCCTTTTCAAGGAGGGGCGTAGGGGTGGTTGAGGTAGCGAGAATCTCTGCCAGAGATGAGTTTGTCGCAATTAAATTTTGCAAAACCGATTTTGCCGCCGCCGATTTTACGTCGCTGGAATTTTCCACGATAAAATTCTTTTCCGAAAAATGCAGACGATAAGCCAAAAACGAAAAAACAAAACCGATAATCAACAAAAATAAAATTTTGTTTTTAATCCTCATAGGTGGACTGTACCGGATTCGAACCGGTGACCTCCGCGTTGTCCCGCACCTTTTTGTGGAGATAAGGAGACTCGGTCACAACTCTCGTCGGCTTCCGCCTCCTCGGTCGCGACCCCGCCTCGCGGCCCTCGGCGCCGGAACTGCGCCTCGGGCATCGCTCCGGCCTTCGAATCCCTTATTCAAATTAATTTTACAAACCTGACGAAGGTCAGGTTTGTAAAATTATGTGGAGATAAGGAGACTCGAACTCCTGACCCTCGCGTTGCAAACGCGATGCTCTACCAACTGAGCTATATCCCCAAAAAAAGGTGCGGGACGGCGCTCCCTGCCTGCCGGCAGGCGGGTACCAGCTAAGCTAACAGCCCTCTTGCCAAATTTCGAATTACGAAGTTAAAATTTCAATTTTTTTATTTTTTAATTTTTAATTTTTCTCTGATTTTATCCCCGTCCCGCATTAATGATCGGCGACAGCAACCACAGCATAAAATCGCCGAAGACATTGGTGGCGATCATCACGCCGATAATAAAAACCAAAATGCCCAGCAGCTTATAGCCTAAGCGCGTGCCGCCTTCGGTGCCCAGATATTTTTCAAACCAAGCTACCCGGCCGAACATATTAAGCATCGCTTCGGACTTGATGGTAATCAGCGCGCCGACCGCGGCAATGATTAAACCGATGATAATATTCATAAAAACATGATGCGAATACTACGAATTTTTCGCGAATACCTGCCTGCCGGCAGGCCGCGAACTATTTATCGAATTATTTTTAGTGATTCGTTAAATTTATTCGCAGTATTCGCGTACAATTCGTGGGTTCGCATTATAAGCGAACTATATTATTTTATCTAAGGTAATCCAGCGGATTATAAGTCTTGCCGTTAACATGAACTTCGAAGTGCAAATGCGGGCCGGTGGAATGGCCGGTCGAGCCGATCAGGGCGATCACTTGGCCTCTCTCTACCACATCGCCCTTCTTCACCAATAATTTGGAGGCATGGCCATAGCGGGTGAACATTCCGCCGCCATGATCAATATCGATCTTGTTGCCATAGCCGGCCGTACTCCAGCCCGCGTCGATCACCGTACCCGATTCGGCGGCATAGATCGGCGTGCCCAGCGGGTTGGCAATATCCAAACCCTTATGCGCCCAAGAAAAATATTGGGTAATGTTGTGAGTTACCGTCGGCCAAAGCAATTTTCCCGCCGCGGCCACGGCTTTGCTCGGGCTTAGCAAGCTCTTGATCACGTCCAAAGGATTATAGGTCGAAGCGACCTTGGTCGGCGCCGGAGCGTAATAAATTCTGGCTCCGCCGGGAATGAACAAATTTTGTCCGGCCGCGAGCAGAGTGTCTTCGGGCAAATTATTAGCCGCGAGAATGTCGTTGGCATCGACGCCGAATTTATTGGCGATCGCTCCCAAAGTTTCTCCTTTGGCAACTTTGTAAGTTATGCCGGTGGCCGGCAAAATCACCAAAGTATCGCCCGGACGGATCAAACTGGTGGCGCTCAAATTATTTTCCCAGAGAATCGTGTTAACGCTGATGCCAAAATTGACGGCGATCGAACTGATCGTATCGCCCGCTTGAACCGTATAATTAATTGAGGATTTGCGCGTTTTTTTGCTTTTCTCGGTCATCGCCACTTCCGGCTTGATCAGCATGCCGTCATTCCGCGAACCCAAATCAGCCAGCGCCGTATCTTCGTCAGTCGCCGTTGACGTGGCGATCATCAGCTGATTTACCGCGACTTCGCTGTTATCCAGATATTGCGTGCCGCTCGACGGCATAACCGTTCCTGACCCGGCGGTTTCCTCGATTAAATCGCCTCCTTCCGTGTCGGCAACTTCACCGGCAATCAATCCGGAAACGATCGTTTTGTTGGCCTGATCGAATAAGGATTTGGCATTAGTCTGCTGGCTCATGATCCCGGAAAAGCTGACAACCGCCACCAGAATCGCCAAAAAAATATGAACTGTTTTCCGGCTTAAAAGAAAAGAAAAAAAATTACCGCCCAGTCGGCTCCAGCCGACCTTTTTGGCGAAAGAAAAATAAGCCAGATAAATCCGAACAAAAACTTTTAAAAAAATAAATTTGCCGAGCGCGATCAGCGGCTTGAAAACAAACAACAAAAAAGCCGCCAAAAATTTCTTCAATAAGACCAGCAGCTTCATGATAATAAGCAGGAACTCAATAATTATTCTTTTAAAAATTTCTCCTCTTTTCGCGATAAATTTTGCAATTAATTATTTAATTTATACCATTTATACTAACATTTAGAGGGTGCCAAGTCAATCTGAACTTAACATATATCAGGTAACAGGTGGCATATAACAAAACGTGATTTTAAAGGATGTCTCTGATATTTTTTTACTTACCTTATCTTTAGCCGATTTTTTTCAACGAGCATTGTTCGCGTGCTACCTGCTACTTGTTACATGCTACCCGATATGATTGTTTTCTGAAAAAAACTGTGTTAAAATA
>DATJQC010000087.1:0-7802 GCA_035506055.1 Candidatus Nanoarchaeia archaeon
TGATTTTTGGTCTGAAAATGATAGAATCAAAGTATAAATGTCATCTTGGAGGATTAAATTGAAATATGGCTATCGAGTTAAAAATCAAGAAGAATATCCCGCTGGCGCCAATGACTACTTTTAAAATAGGCGGGCCGGCGAAATTTTTCGTCGAAGTCGCGAGTAAAGAAGATTTGGTCGAGGCGGTCGAATGGGCGAAAAAAGAAAAAGAACCGATTTATTATCTGGGCGGCGGGTCGAATTTATTAATTGCCGATGAAGGTTTGCCGGGTTTGGTTATAAAATTTGCCAACCGCGAGGCGGTTAATTTAAGTCCGCGCTTTAATTGCGGCGCCGGCGCGTCTTTGGCTTATGTAATTTCACTTACTCGGGCAGCCGGTTTGTCCGGTTTGGAATGGGGCTTTGGCATTCCGCAAGCGACGATCGGCGGCTGCGTGCGCGGCAATGCCGGCGGCTTTGGGATGAACACCGGAGACATTGTCGAAACCGTGGAAGCGTATAATTTGAAAAAAAACCGCTGGGAAACTTTAAGCCAGAAAGATTGCCAATTCGGCTATCGCTCGAGTATTTTCAAAACCGATCCGGATTTGATTATTTGGTCGGCGACTTTCAGATTAAAACCGGCTGCTGCCGAACAGATCAACGCCATGATTGATGACAATATGAAAAAGCGAGATACTACCCAGCCGAAATTGCCCAACGCCGGTTCGGTTTTTAAAAATTTATTCGTTGATAACATTCGCCATATCAATCCGCAGCTGGCCGAATTCATCGACGAACAAGAAGTCGCTAAAGGCGGCAAGATCGGCGCCGGATATTTGATCGATATGCACGGCCTCAAAGGCAAAGCCGTCGGCGGCGCGAAAATTTCCCTCGAGCACGCCAACTTCATCGTCAACACCGGCCGCGCCACGGCACGGGACGTGATCGAATTGATTGAATTCGTGAAGAAGGAAATTAAAATAAGATTCAAGGTCGAATTGGAAGAAGAAATAGTCTATCTGCGATAGAATTTTAAATTTTAAATTTATAATTTTCAAATAATTTTTCAATGATTAAATTTTTAAAAATTTTAAAATTGAATCATTATTTCAAAATTGAAAATTCAAAATTTAAAATTAAACTGATGAAAATTCCGCAATATTTAGAACAAATTATTGCAAAAATAGAATTATCCGGCTTTGAGGCCTGGATTGTGGGCGGCTGCGTCAGGGATTTGCTAATGGATAAAGTGCCTAATGATTGGGATTTAACGACCAACGCGACGCCGGAAGAAATGCTGAAAATATTTCCCGAGGCGCATTATGAAAATGCCTTTGGCACCGTGATCTTGCCGGTGAAAGAACCCTCCTTCGCTTCGCCGGGCGGAGCTACGGAGGGCAAGCTTATCGACGCAATTGAAATTACGACTTATCGATCCGAGCAAGGATATTCGGATCGAAGAAGGCCGGACGAAGTTAAATTCGAGAAAGATCTGGATGCCGACTTGGCGCGCCGCGATTTTACCATTAATGCTTTAGCGATGCGTAGCGCTAAAAGCAAATTGCTGTTAAAAGAAGATTTGGCTAAATTCGTAATTGAGCAAGACGGATATCAAATCATTGATTTGTTCGGCGGAGTGAAAGATATTAAGAAAAAAATAATCCGGGCTGTCGGCGAACCATATGATCGCTTTAAAGAAGATTCACTGCGGATGATGCGGGCGATCCGTTTTGCCGCCCAGCTGAATTTTAAGATCGAAGATAAGACCGAACGGGCCATTTTGAAAATGGCCGGCGCCTTGAAATTCATCGCCCGCGAACGCATCGCTATTGAGCTTATTAAAATTTTACAATGCGCTCATCCCTATGAAGGCATTATGGCTTTGCATAATACTAAATTGCTGCAATATATTATTCCCGAATTGGAGCAGGGGGTGGGTATTGAACAAAGCCGGCACCATATTTATACGGTTTTCGAGCATGGCGTTCTTTCATTAAAAACTTGTCCGTCGAAAGAATGGCAGGTGCGAATGGCTGCGCTGATCCACGATATCGGCAAACCGAAAACGAAGAAGATCATCGCCGGCATCGCCACTTTTTATAATCACGAATATGTCGGCGCCCGCCTGGCCGAACGATTGTGCAAGAGTTTGAAATTCTCCGCGGCTGATACGGACCGTATCGTTAATCTGGTCCGTTATCACATGTTTTATTATAATGTCGGCGAAGTGACGGCCGCTTCGGTGCGCCGCCTGATCAAGAAAGTCGGCAAGGAAAATCTGAAAGATCTGATCGATCTGCGCATCGCCGACCGCCTTGGTTCCGGTACGCCGAAGGCCGAGCCTTATAAATTGCGCCACCTGCAATATATGTTCGAACGCGTGCAGAATGATCCGGTTTCAGTGAAGATGCTGAAAATAAATGGCACGGACTTGATGAATGATTTGAAAATACCGCCGTCGCCGAAGATCGGTGAAATCCTCGACGTATTGTTGGGAGAAGTGATCGAAAATCCGGAAAATAATAATCCAGAATATTTATCCCGGCGCGCTCGCGAACTCAATGAAATGGATGCCGCGGAATTCCGCCAGAAGGCTAAAGCGCTGATCGAAGAAAAACGCGCCGAAGAAGACCGGGAGATGAAGCGGGGGTATAAAGTATAAAGTTAAAAGTACAAAGCCATGAAATAAAAAGTTTTTAAATATCATTAACACTTTATGACTTTAAAACTTTTAACTTTATAACTAATTTCATGCATATTTCCACTGTTGCCAGTCTGAATTATTTCATCAACGCCGATGGTGAGATCCTCCTGCAGAAGAAGAGCCGCGGGTTGGGCGTCGGGAAATGGAACGGCGTCGGGGGCAAAGCCGAACCCGGAGAAGATATTTTAGCCGCGGCCAAGCGCGAAATCTGGGAAGAGACCGGCGCTAAGGTTGATGAATTGACTAAGATCGGTTATTTGGAATATATCTGGCCGGAACAGCATAAGCAGAAAAATTGGGCGGTTCATGTTTTTAAAATTGACGATTGGGAAGGCGAACTGGTCGATCGCGGCGAAGGCGAACTGAAATGGTTCAGGCCGGGAAATTTTCCCGTCCAAGAAATGTGGGAGGATGATCAATATTGGCTCGCTGACGCTTTAGCCGGCAAATTTCCCCAGATGAGATTTTACCTTGACGGATCGGGCAAGACTTTAAGATTTGAAAATTTTTAATTTTTTTGGCAAAAAAATCAGTCTGAAACTGGTTTTTTGTTTGCTAATTTTATCCTTGACATAAGGATATTTTTGTGGTAGTATTTCCAGAATTGTTCATTTTATAACCTGAAAAAAGAGGTGAAATATGATGGATCGCTACGCAATGTTTAAAAAGCACATTTTTCCCAACGGACTTGAGCTTCTTTCGTTCGAGGCGCCGGGCGTCTCTTTTGAAGATGTCGGATTTATCGTTTACGCCGGTTCTCAGAATGATCCGGCGGGAAAAGAAGGATTGGCGCATTTTGTCGAGCATTTAGTAGGCAATAATTGTTTGCTTAGACCTCGTCAAATCAGTGATTTTTTTCGTCAGTACGGAGGAAGCAGTAATTTAGGGGAAGTAAGCGACTTGACGACCAGCTACGGTTTTGAAATTTTGGCGGAGCAGAAATCTTTACGCCGCGCCTTCTCGATTTTTTCCAGCATGCTGATTTCTTCCGATCTGAAAAATCAGGAGAAACAACGCCGAATCGTTAACAATGAGATTATCCGTTCGCGGGGATCGGACGAAGAGCATGAGATTTTCGAAAGGGAAGGGAAGATGGTTTTTGGTTGGCACCCTCATTTTGGCAAAGCAATCAAGGGTACGGGTACGCCGGAAACATTTGCTAGAATTTCTGATCAAGATGTAAAGGAGTTTTACCGCCGGTATTATGTGCCCGCCAACATGGCCATTATCGCTTTCGGAGCTCTGACGCAAGAAAAGCTGATTGAAATTATTTCTTCAACCGATTTCTCAGCCATCAGGGCCGGCGCTCGCAATCCTGCGCCCAGCGTTAAGTTGATCCCCGAACCTCCGCGCGAGAATCTATTTTTCGGTCAAGGCACAAAAACTGGCAGTAGCAGAGCCTGGGATTGTTATCTGTCGGCAGCTTTGCCAGGAACGATCAACCCGCTGGCGATCTCAATCTTTTCTCGAATTTTAGATATCATTCTCGAAAAAAGATTGCGCAATGGTCGATTGGGAATTTATCGTGCCAGCTCTGGTTGGTCCAACCTGGTTGATTGTCACTGTTTTTACGTGAATGTCGATGCGGTGCCGCGGGAAAAGGCAGAGGACGTTTTAAGAGTTCTCGATGATTGTTTCTCGGAAATGACGCGCAATCGATCCTTGTTCGAAAAGATAAAAAGGTGGAGCATTGCCGCTCTGCAAATCGAAAATAATAGCGGCCGCACCTTGATTAAAAATGTATTGCGAGATTTGCGCTTGTTTCAGGAGATCAAGACGCTTGATAATTGTCTGAAAGATCTGCAGAGTGTAGAATTTTCCGACATTCTGGAAATAAGCCGTTGGCTGGTCAAAGAAAATCGTTGGGTATCTTTTTCCAAGTGTTGAAGAGCGGATTCATGGTGAGGCGGGTCAGATAAACGACCCGCCTTTTTAATTGAATTACCTTGACTTTATGCCTCTTTTGGCGTAAGATTACTCATGTAATTATTAAAAAAAATAGCTAAAAACCTATGCAAATTCAAATTAAGGCCACCAAGATCGAATTAACCGACCCGATCCGCGATTACGTCCAGAAAAAAGTCGATATGCTGGAAAAATATCTCGGCGATATCCCGGTGATTAACTGCCATTTCGAGGTCGGCCTGGCGGTCGGCGGCCAGCATTCCGGCGAAATTTATCGCGCGGAAATAAATTTGGATTTGAACGGCAAATTATTGCGCGTGGAAAAAACCGAAAAGGATCTGTATAAAGCGATTGATAAAGTTAAGGATCATATGGAAAGAGAAATAATCAAGTTTAAGGAGAGAATGAGGGAGGTTTAGATTTTTTTGAATATTGAATAATGAATTATGAATAACGAATCATTTTTAAATTCATAATTCATTATTCATAATTCATTATTCATAAAATGTCTTTTTTAACCGCGATTTTCGGCGACCCGAATGATAAGGTGATCGAAGAATTGGAGCCGATTGTCGCGCAAATAAACCAACGGGAAGAAAAATATGCCAAAATGTCCGACGAAGAACTCGCCGGACAGACTTTGATTTTAAAAGAAAGAGTCGGTGAAGTGAAAGAAATTACCGAGGAAGTTAAAGCCAAGCTCGATGAAATTCTTCCCGATGCTTTTGCCGTTATCCGCGAGGCGGCCAAAAGAAAAATCGGCCAGCGGCATTTTGACGTTCAATTGATGGGCGGCATCGTGTTGCATCGCGGCCAGATCGCGGAAATGAAAACCGGCGAAGGAAAAACTTTGGTGGCGACTTTGCCGCTTTATCTTAACGCGCTTACCGGCCGCGGCGTGCAACTCGTCACGGTAAATGATTATTTGTCTCGCGTCGGCGCGGGCTGGATGGCCCCGGTCTATAATTTTCTCGGCCTCTCGGTCGGCGTGATCGTCAATCAGGCTTCGTTTATTTACGACTCAAGCTATACCAACGAAGAAGAAAAATACGATGAGCGCTTGGCTCATTTCCGCAAGGCGGAAAGAAAAGAGGCTTATGAGTGCGATGTCGTCTACGGCACGAACAACGAATTCGGCTTTGATTATCTGCGCGACAACATGGCGCCGACTTTTGATTACAAAGTCCAGCGCGATCTGAATTATGCCATCGTCGATGAAATCGATTCGATCTTGATCGATGAAGCCCGGACGCCGCTGATTATTTCCGCGCCGGCCGAAGAATCGACCGACAAGTATTATAAATTCGCCGATCTGGTCCGCCGCCTGAAAGAGAATGAAGATTATAACGTCGACGAAAAAATGCGCGCCGCCACTTTGACCGAAGCCGGCATGGAGAAGATCGAAAACTGGCTGGGGATCGGCAATATCTACGTGGAAAAGGGGATTGGCGAAGTGCATCATATCGAACAGGCGCTCAAGGCCCAGGTGCTTTTCCACCGGGAAAAAGATTATGTCGTCAAAGACGGCGAAGTTTTGATCGTCGACGAGTTCACCGGCCGGTTAATGCCGGGCCGCCGTTACAGCGAAGGCTTGCATCAGGCGATCGAAGCCAAAGAGGGCGTGGAGATTCAGCGCGAATCGCAAACCCTGGCGACCATCACTTTCCAGAATTATTTTCGGATGTATAAAAAACTCGGCGGCATGACCGGCACGGCCGTGACCGAAGCGGAAGAATTCGCCAAAATTTATAAATTGGAAGTGGTCGTCATTCCGACCAACAAGGAAATGGTCAGAAAAGATTTGAATGACTTGGTTTATAAAACCGAGCTGGCAAAATTCCAGGCGGTTATCAAGGATATCAAAGAGAAACATGCCAAGGGCCAGCCGGTTTTGGTCGGCACGATTTCGATTGAAAAAAACGAATTGCTTTCCGAATTGATGGTCCGCGAAGGCTTGCGGCCGGAATTTTTGAACGCCAAAAATCATGAACGGGAAGCGCGGATTATTTCGGAAGCCGGCAAACCCGGGGCGATCACGGTAGCCACCAATATGGCCGGTCGCGGCGTCGATATCATCTTGGGCGGGCAGCCGGAAAAAGATCTGTCGCCGGAACAGCTTGCCGCCTGGAAAGCCGAAAGCGAGAAAGTCAAAGCGCTGGGCGGGTTGTATGTCATCGGCACCGAACGCCATGAAGCCCGCCGCATCGACAATCAGCTAAGAGGCCGCGCCGGACGCCAGGGCGATCCGGGCCTTTCCCGTTTTTATCTTTCCGCGGAAGACGATCTGATGCGGATTTTCGGCGGCGACCGGATGAAAAAGCTGATGACGACTCTGCGCTTGCCGGAAGACATGCCGATCGAGAACCGGATGATCACCAATTCCATCGAGACGGCGCAAAAAAAAGTGGAAGCCAATAATTTCGATATGCGCAAACACTTGGTGGAATACGACGACGTGATCAATAAACACCGCGAGGCGATTTATCGCCGCCGCGATGAAATTTTGACGACGGCCGAAGAAGCGCCGGAAAAATTATCGGAAATCATCCTGGAAATGGTGGAAGAAGAATTGGAACAAGTGGTTTCTTTCCATACCGCCGCCGACGATATCAAAACTTGGAACATCAATGAGATTTACGAAACGGTCAATACTATTTTTCCCGTGTCCGGCGATTTGAAAGCCGATCTGACCGGCATCGCCGATGAAACGAAAAAATTGGAAAAGGCGATGGTGCGCACTAAAATCATCGAACATCTGGCCGGCCTGGCCGGCGAACGCTATGGCAAGATGGCCAAAGATTATGAAGAAGCCGGTTTGGATTGGCGCGATATCGAAAAAAATATTTTATTGCGCTCGATCGATTCGCTTTGGGTCGATCATCTGGATTCGATGGATTATATGCGGCGGGGGATCGGTTTAAGAGGCTATGGCCAGCGCGATCCGCTGGTGGAATACAAGAAAGAATCTTTCCGGATGTTCTCGGAATTGAATAATCTGATCCAGAAAGAAGTGGTCTACGGAATTTATAAATTCGGCTCGGCGCAAGGCTTGAGCGCCCTTGGTTTTATGGCGCCGAATCTCCTTCAGCGCGCCCGGACTTTTTCCGCTCCGGCCAAGACCGCCGAAGCCTCGAGCGAAGGCCGCGCTGCTTTTGATAATGTCAAACAAAAAACCCTCAACGCTCAAGGCGAAAAAGTCGGCCGCAACGAC
>DATJQC010000088.1:0-16866 GCA_035506055.1 Candidatus Nanoarchaeia archaeon
GGTTTTGTTTTCATTCTTTCCGGCGGCAGCGAAGAAAAAGTCAAAGAGGGCAAGACAATCCTGATTAACGCGATAATCGGCCTGGCCATCGTTTTTGCCAGCTATTTAATAATCAGATTCGCGGCCGGATTGCTGGGCGCCAATGTCACCAACGGTCTGCAAATAAATATTCCCGCCGGTAACACCCAGTAAAAAATCTCGTATGCTGTTTCAAAGCAACAAAATAAAAGAGGGCGAGGATACCGTCGCCGAAAAATTGCGCGCCGCCCGCGAAGAAAAAAAAATCACCTTGGAAGCGGCAGCCAAAAATCTCGCCATTAAAATTGATTATCTAACCGCTCTGGAAAAAGGCGATCAGTCCGCCCTTCCGGCCGGCGTCTATGCCAAAACTTTTCTGCGCCAATATGCCGCTTTTCTCGGCCTGAATGCCCGCCAATTGCTGTTTAAATATCAAAAAGAAATCAGTCACGGAACCGCCGAGAAAAAAGATGTCTTTGCCAAAAAGAAAATAAATAAATCCCAATTGCTCATCTTCCCCAGAATTTTGAAAAACGTTTTATTACTGGTCATCGCGGTTATTTTTTTATCATATCTCGGTTATTACCTTTTAAAAACTTTTTCTTCGCCAAGAGTGGAAATTTTTCAACCGGCCGACAACCTGGTGACCCAGAATAATTATGTCGATGTCATCGGCCGCGCCGACAGCAAGACCCAGATCACCATCAACAATAAACAGATACTAAAAGATGAGGCTGGCAATTTCCAGGAACGGGTCGATCTTAACAGGGGCATTAACACGATCGTCATCTCCGCCCAAAACAAATACGGCCCGAAAAAAATAATCGAAAAGCAAATTTTAGCGAAATAAATGAGATGATTACAAAACTATTTTTAAGCGAAATTTAGAATTTTTCGTCCAAGACAAGCCTGCCGGCAGGCAGGGAAAACCAGCAAAATGATTTGAAGCCGTAAAGCATTATGGTGAAAATCATTTCGCGCGGTCTGACGAAGTATTGGACGAAAAAGACGAATTAATAGTTTGGTAACAATCTCAATATCATTATATGTATAATCCAACCGGCGGCAGCGCGCTGCTTGATGTCAATTTCATCATGGCCAAAGCCCGCATCAAAGAAAGAATGCGCGTGGCCGATTTGGGCTGCGGCACTTCCGGCCACTTTGTCTTTCCGGCCGCCAAGATCGTCGGCCCGCACGGTCTGGTCTACGCCGTCGACATTCTCAAACCTTCCCTGGAATCGATCGCCCGCCGCGCCCGCCAGGAAAATATCCAAAACATTATCACGGTCTGGAGCGATCTGGAAGTTTATCGCGCCACCAAAATCGAAACGGAAAGCCTGGACGTCGCCCTGCTGATCAATACTTTATTCCACTCGCAAAAAAGAGCCGAAATATTGCGCGAATCAATCAGGATGATCAAGCGCGGCGGATACCTCTTGGTCGTTGAATGGGAATCCGCTTCCTCGCCCTTTGGTCCGACGCCGGAAAAAAGAGTGAAAATCGAGCAATTGAAAAACGTGACTCAAAAACTTGGCCTGAAAATCGAGGAGGAATTCGATGCCGGAGAATTTCATTATGGCGTCCTTTTTTCCAAAATATAAGCGCGAAATTCGCTCTTGCCAAAAAAACCGCCTTAATGCTAAAATAACCGCTTAGCAAAAAACAATCATATGAGCAACCTATTAACCGTACAATTTTGGTTTAATCAAAGCCCCGGCCCGCTGATCAATTCTTCCCGATATATCCTGCTGGGATCGATCGGTTTTTTTATTCTGGCCGCGCTGATCGCTTTTTTTCTGAAAAAACGCCGAGATTTTTATCAGCCTTTTTGGGGAAAATTGATGATATCTTTTATCGCCAACGCGATTATCGGGGTGCTTTTATATTTCTTCAGCCAGCAGATGATTCCTTTTTTATCGGCGCGCCTTTGGTTTTTGCTTTGGGGTATTGGCTTTGCCGCCTGGATGATTTTGATTATTGCTTACGTCAAACAATTGCCGGCCAAAAGAAAAAAATTCCTCGCCGAAAGAGAATATCAAAAATATATCCCCTGAATTATTCGCTTCCGTCCCGTCGCCATGGCGACGGGACATTTTTTTATATTTTAATTATACTGATAAGGCATGCTTACCGTTAAAAAAATAATCGGGAATTTCGGCGAAGAGCTGGCCAATAATTTTTTAAAATCCCGCGGCTACGCCGTAATTGCCCGTAATAAAAAATTCCGGCGCTGGGAATTCGATCTGATCGCCGAAAAATCCGGACAAATAATTTTTGTCGAGGTTAAAACGCTTTGTTCCGCGATCAATCCGGCCGAAACTTGCCTGTCGCGGCGCCAAATCGAGCTGCTTCACAGAGCCATGTTTTTTTATTGCTGGAAAAATAAAATCGACCCGCTTAAAGCGCGCCTTGATTTTATCTCCGTCAACATCGACCGCGCAAAAAAAACCGCCAGACTTAGACACTATAAAAATATTTTTTAAGGCGGCGCTGTTCTCGCGTTTGACTAAAAATCATTACCAGAATAAAATAAAGCATTACTTATTAATCATAATAAAATGCGGAAAAAACCAGGCTTTATCTTTATTTCAATTTTAATCATAATAATTGGTTTTTGTTTAGCGATAAAAGCATCTCATGCTGATAGTTATCAGCCCGCCGCCGTGTCGGCGCCAATCATATTATCAACCGCGCAAATTCAAGAAGGTTCGCGAAACCAAATTCAAGTTAGCGGCATAGTTTCCAATGCCGAAGAAGTATTGATATATCTGAATGGTAATTATGATGGTTTGGCTAATATTAGCCAATTAGATATAAATATGGCTAAATTTAGCTATTTATCCAATTCAATTTCTACAAATACCGCCTATGAAGTAATGGCAATCGCACGCGATCCACTGACCAGAATCCTGTCCGCGCCAACTAACGCCACCGTAGAAACCGTAATTCAAACGTCGTCGCTAAAATCAGCTCAGCCGATTGAAAAAATCTTGCCAACGGCCAACATAATTCCCGCGCCACATTTGCTATCGCCTTCCGGAACGGCTTGCGTTTCTTCGCCGTATATTTCCGGTTATTCAAGCAGTCCAATTGTGCTAATTTACATTGACAATCATCTTCTTGCTTCAATTCCGCTTGTTCACAGAACCCCGAGAAGATCTTTTTTTAATTACACGCCGCTTATAACTTTATCACGCGGAACTCACTCTGTTTATGCCATTGCTCAAGATCAGCATCAGACAGTCAACAGCAGTCCTAAATCAAATACCCTTGTTTTCTGCATAGCAACACCGCTAATTACGGCAACTACTACAAAATCAACTTTAGCAGAGCAATCGGACAACAACATTAATTCCACCACGCCCAGCTCAACTGATGGCTTAGTTTTTCAAGAAACTTTCCCTAATAAAACACCAAATAATTCAGCAAAAAACACTCTAAATATACTGATTTTCACGCTATTTATTGTCGGGCTGATAATCTGGATGTTTATTGTTAATAAAGAATTAGGGGATGAAACGAATCACGACACTAAACACTAAATTATCAATTTAACATAAAATCCACGGAAAACCGTGGATTTTATTTATATTGTGGACCCAAGGAGACTTGAACTCCTGACCTCTTGCATGCCATGCAAGCGCTCTAGCCAACTGAGCTATGGGCCCATTTCGGATGTCGGAAATCAGATTTCGGATATCAGATTTTGCATTACGTTTATCAAAAAATTACTATTTTTTATTTAATATTAGGTAAAATAATATAATTTATTTAATATTAGCTAAATTTATGTTAATTATTTAACTTCTGTCCACGTTAACGTGGACAGAAGTCATTATTTTACATCATATAAAATAACTCCAACTGCAGACTATAATATTTAATCAATTCGGAGACTCCCAAAGTCCGACATCTGAAATCTGACTTCTGATATTCGGTATTGTGTCCCCACCATGAATTGAACATGGATTTAGGACTTAGGAGATCCTCGTTCTATCCGTTGAACTATGGGGACATTTTTTTAACGCCCGCGACTGAAGGAAAATTTTTTATTTTAAAAGCCCGCGAGTTACAGTGGGCTTTGGCTGCTTATTTCTTAATTATATAGCTCTTTGACAGGTTGTCAATAGTAAAGTAAAATTAAATTAATCGCTTTAATATTAGAAAATAATCATCGAAATTAATAATTTTTTTGCTAAATTGATCTGGTGATCCGTGGAAAAATTATCTATCTTCAATTTAGCGCCTGACAATTTATGTTTAAACAAGAGGCCAAAGAAAGCTACAAAGAGGATTTTAAAGACGCGGAAACGATCATCGGCCCTTCCGTAATGGTTAAGGGCAATTTTAACAGCACGGGCAACATTGTCATCGAAGGCGTTTTAAAAGGCGGAGTGAAGACCGCGGGCAATATCTATATCGGCAATCATGCCAATATCACCGCCGACCTGGAGGCCAAATCCGCCCGCATCGGCGGCGAAGTCAAAGGAAATTTAAAAATCGAGGGGCAGTTACAGATAGTTTCTTCGGCGAAAATTTTCGGCGATATCGAATGCTCTTTATTATCTATCGACTCTGGCGCGGTTATTAACGGCAAAATCGTGATGACCAAAGACTTGCCGCAAGAAAAAAAGGAGGAAAAAGCCGAGGCCTTGGAAAATGAAAAATAAAATTGCTAAGGTTTTTGCTTTATGTACGGCTATATTTACGATGATTTTATCAATCAGGGAAAATTCGGCAAAGTGCTTTATCAAATTGAGAAACGTTTGACGGATTTGAATTTAAACGGAAAAATTATCCGCTTAGGCGTTTCGAAAAACATCAAATCGGCAGTCGATGACGAAATCCGGCAGGGCACCAAAACGATCGTGGCTGTCGGCAGCGACAAAACGGTCAGCCAGATTATCAATCATATCATCAATAATCACAGCGACGAACGGCATCAAGTAACCTTGGGAATAATTCCGATCGAACCGAAACAGAACAAGATTGCCGCGACCTTCGGCATCAAATCGATTTCCGACGCGTGCGAAATATTGTTGGCCCGCCGGCTGGAGGTTTTTCAATTGGCTCAAATCAACCAGAGCTTTTTTTTGTTTAAAGCGGCGCTTAACGCTTCCGATACGATATTGGAAATTGATAAAAACTATATCATCCAAAATTTAAAACCGGCCTTAGTCGAAGTCACTAACCATCCGGTTATCTCGGGAACCGAACCGGTAAGCGGGAAATTAGAATTGCGCGTCTACAACAAAGAAGGCGAGAGCATGTTTTATTTCAGGGACCTTTTGGTGGTCAATAAAAACGCGGCAATTATCGCTGATGATTCGCTGGCGATTCAACCGCCGGCCAAAATCAGAGCCAGTCAGGAAAAAATCCGGATCATTGTCGGCAAAGAACGGAAAATTTAATCGCCGCTCCCGGCCGCTTGACTATTGCTAAAGTTGTTGATATTCTTTTCCATAATGAAAGCGAAAGTAATTTCGTTTTTTGTTTTTAGATGATATAATAAAGTAGCTCTGCGATAGGGCTCAGAACAAAAACTCTGGGCCGTTGCCCAGAGTTTTTGGAGTGGTAGTTCAGTTGGTTAGAACGCTTCCCTGTCACGGAAGAGGTCGCGGGTTCGAGTCCCGTCCACTCCGCATAACAAAAAAACCTGACCTGCGTCAGGTTTTTTTGTTATACATGGAATGGGACGGGACTCGAAAGCCGGAGCGATGCCAGCCGAGCTTTCCGGCGAGGCTGGCCGCGAGGCGGGGTCGCGACCGAACGAGCGGAAGCGAGTGAGAGTCGTGACCGAGTCCCGTCCACTCCGCACTTTCAAAAACACTCCTATAAATTAAGGGTGTTTTTTGTTTTTGCGATATAAAAAAACCGGGGTTTATTTACCCCGGCTTTAGGATTGTTTTTTATAACAACCCGCAAATCATTCCTCCTACGAACCCCGTAAATAAGACAATAAACTCGGCGTGATAAGAAGTTTTAAAAACCTTCGCCTCAATCGTTCCCGCTAACAATACTAACGCTGCCACTAAAAATTTTTTAATCGACAATTAACACCTCCTTTAATGTTTCTATAATAGTTTGTTTCATGTCGCCCGAGCCTGGCCGAAGGAGCGAATAGCATTTAGCTATCGCTCCTCACGATGGTCGAATTATGCAGTCCGCACAAATCCTTCTTTTATAGAGCAGGGGTCGAGTTTGTTCTCTTGCACGCCCATTCTTCGGGCCGCAATTTTTTTGCCTCGGCGTCACTTTGAAAACGCTACCACAAGAGCAAAAAGAAGCAATATCAACTGGAATAAAGTAAAGAACCAATTTTTTTTCAAGAAGGAGAAAAAACTATTATAATTTTTACGCATAATACACATAATAAACCTCTTCTTTCTGGTTATTGGATTTAGTTTTTTAATTTTCAAGGCTCGATCTTGTTTTTAGGGATACCCGCGAAACCTAACTGTTTACCAGACAGAAATACCGCAAAGTTTCATAATCATTGTGATTACAAACAAAAGGATAACGACCGCCAAAGATATACTGAACCAATCATCAATCTCGGGGTGTTTTATTTTTTCTCCGCGACGTAGCGCGACGTCTATAAGGTCAACCAAGAAATCACTAAAGCTACTACTCATAACAACCTCCTATTTGTTGGATTTAGTTTTTATTTAATTTTCAAAGTTCAATCTATTTTCTATTTAATAGAATATCATATTTAAATATTTTTGTCAAGGGTTGTAACATCACTATATTATTTTTTGTCACAATATTCCATGGTAATCCCATAATATTGACATTTAATCGGGGGTTTGCTATACTTAAAATGTTGTTATAATTTGTGACAAAATATGAATATTGAGGTAAAAAAAACTCTTCAAGACGTTGGATTATCAAAAGATGAAACTGAAATATATTTAGCCGGTTTAGAGCTGGGCGAAAGCTCGGTCCAGAATCTGGCGCGCCAAGCCAAAGTAAAGCGCCCGACTGCCTATAAAATAATCGATGCTTTGATTGCCAAGGGGTTGTTTTACCAAACCTTCCAAGGCAAGAAGAGGTTTTTTGGCGCGCAAAACCCCAAAGATTTGGAAGTCAATCTGAACAGAAAGGCGACTGATCTGGCCAAAATAATGCCCGAGTTAAATTCGATTTACAACATACCCGAGTTCAAACCCAGGGTCAGATTTTATGAAGGGTTAGCCGGCGCCATGGCGGTCTACGAAGATACTTTAAGCTCCACGCCGGAGAATGGCGAAATTTTATCCTGCACCGGCATAAAAAATATTTTTGAAATTTTTCCCGAAGAATACGCGGTTAATTATATCAATCGGCGCGTCCAGAAAAATATCAGGGAAAAAATAATCGCGATTGACAGCGAAGAAAGCCGGAAATGGCAAAAAAATTCAGAAAAAGAATTAAGAGAGATAATCCTCGCGTCCGAAGATCAATTTGATTTTTCCGGCGATATGGAAATTTACGGCGATAAAGTCGCTTTGATTTCTTATCAGGAAAATTTTATGGCCGTGGTCATTGAAAGCAAAGAAATCGCCAAGATGCAGAAATTTATTTTTAACCTGTCTTGGAAAAATTTTAAAATTAAAAATTCTGTTTAGGCGATTTCTTGCGGCTGCCAACATTGGGATTTAGAAGAACAGCCTTATCGGCCCATAGACCCCGCCTTTGCCACGTTGAAGCGTGGCCAGGGCGTGACGAAGTCCGCCAGCAGATCATCTGAAAGCGAAATTAAAAACAACCCGATTGATTTGGGTTGTTTTGTTTTTTGGACGGATTGGCAGGCGAGAAACAATCTTCCGTTGTCCACCATTTATCAACATCTTATGAACATTTTTAGGCTTCTTAAATTTACCGGCCCCTGCTATACTGATAACTTGCTGCGCCACGCCGCTATCGCAAAGCTATTGCAAAATATTATTACTTATCCTAAGATATAAAACCACTTTTAAAAACTCTTTGCTTCTATGAACAATGAGCAAATTTGGCAAGCGGCCTTGGGCGAAATCGAATTGAATTTATCCAAAGCCAACTTCACCACTTGGTTTAAAAATACTTTTGTCTCTTCTTTCGAGGACGGCAAAGCGATTCTCTGCGTGCCCAACGCTTTTACCAAATCCTGGCTGGAAACCAAGTATCATAAAGAGATCGCCAACGCGCTCGAACATGTAGTCAACCAAAAGATCAAAGAAATTCTCTATAAAGTTGAGCTTAAAAAAATTTCCCCGGGCTCGGCGCTGTTGGAAAAGATCCATCTCAAAAAGAAAAAAGAAGCCGGCGAGGCCGGCGAAATAATTTCTTCGGTGAATCGCTTCGGCCTCAATCCCAAGTATACTTTTGAAACCTTCGTGGTCGGCCGCGGCAACGAACTGGCGCACGCCGCCTGCCAGGCCGTGGCCAACAACCCCGGCCGCGTTTATAATCCATTATTCATTTACGGCGGCGTCGGCCTGGGCAAAACCCATCTTCTTCAAGCCGTTGGCAACGAGCTCGCCAAACGAACCAGCAAAATTCTTTACACGACGTCGGAAAATTTTATCAACGACTATGTTAATTCCATCCGTTCCGGCAAAGCCAAGGAATTTAAAGACAAATACCGCAACGTCGACCTTCTTTTAATCGATGATGTGCAATTTATGGGCGGCAAAGACGGATCGATGCAAGAGTTCTTTCATACTTTTAACGAGCTGCAACAAGCTGATAAGCAGATCATTCTGACTTCCGATACTCCGCCCAAACTGATCCGCGCGCTTGAAGCGCGCCTGGCTTCGCGTTTTGAATCCGGCATGGTCGCCGATATCGGCCAGCCGGACTTGGAAACCAAGGTGGCCATCCTTGAGCGGAAGGCCAGAGAAAAAAATTATCTCTTGGACAATGATATTCTGCACTATGTCGCCTCTAACATTAAAAATAATATTCGCGAGCTGGAAGGCGCGCTGAACAAGGTCGTCGCTTATCATGAATTCAACAATACTGCGCCAACTTTGAAGACGGTAAAAAACATCCTAACCGATTTAATCGTCTCCACCCAGGCCCGTTCGATTTCCCCGCGCGATATTATGGAGGCGGTCTGCCGTTTTTATAATATAGACAATAAAGATTTGGTCGGCAAGGGCCGAAAAAAAGAGCTGGTTTGGCCCAGACAAATTTCCATTTATCTGATGCGCAAGGAAATCAACTATTCTTATCCGACCATCGGCCAGGAATTGGGCGGCCGCGACCACACCACCGCCATGCACGCTTATAATAAAATTTTGGACGAGGTTGAATCAAAAGAAAACGAAAAGGTTATCCAAGAAATCGCTTCGATCCGCCAGCTGCTTTACAGCGCTCCGTTGTGAACAAGCTGTTCATATAATATCTCTTGTTTGTTAATAACCGCCGCGCAATTTCGGATTAATTTCTGAACAACTTTTAACTCGCCGGCCTTATCAACAATTCATAAAAAATTCATACCCGACTTTCCCCATCGCCCAAACTTTAAAAAAGCGCTCAAACCCCAGTATTGCCCGACAAATTTTTTTTCTTTCCACTTATCCACCTTCCATATTACTATTATTAATTTAAAATATATAAATTAAAAGATATGAACCTCTCGATTTTAAAAGAAAACTTAAAACAAGGGTTGTTTGTTGTCAGCCATTTAGCCGGTAAGAATGCCAACTTGCCGATTTTAAATAATATTTTAATCGAGGTTAAAAAAGAGGGTGTTAGGCTGGTAACGACCAATCTGGAGATGGGGATTACTCATTTTATTCGAGGTAAGGTGGAAAAAGAAGGCAGTTTTACCGTTGACGCTAAAATATTTACCGATTATATAAATTTATTGCCCAATAAAAAAATTGATTTAATCAAGGAAAACGGGATTTTAAATGTGCAGTGCGAAAATTTTAAGACAAAAATAAAAACCGAAGCGAGCGAGGATTTTCCGTTGATTCCGCAGATTGAGAAAAAAAACAAGAAAACGGTTAAGGCGGCGGATTTTAAAAAAGCTTTAGCTAAGGTTGTTTTCGCGGCGGCGGCAAGCGAGGCGCGGATCGAATTGTCCGGCGTTTTGTTCACGATAGCTAAAAACAGGCTAATTTTAGCGGCAACCGACAGTTATCGCCTGGCCGAAAAAGAATTGGAAATTAAGGAAGAAACCAAAGAAAGCGCGGAAGCAACCGAACAAAAAGTTATCGTTCCCGCGCGCACCGTTCAGGAGATGCTAAGAATTTTAGCCGGCACGGAAACCGGCGAGGGCGGAAAAAAAGAAATAGATTTTTATATCAGCGAAAGCCAGATTTTGTTTTCAGTCGACAACACCGAGCTTATTTCCCGCCTGATCGAAGGGCAATATCCCGATTATAAACAGATTCTTCCGGCAGCCGGTAAAACAACGGCGGCTTTAAACCGTTTTGAATTGATTCGGGCGATCAGGGCCTCAGCGCTTTTTTCCAAGAGCGGCATCAATGATATTAATTTGGATTTTCCCGAAGGAAAAAATCAAGCGATCGTTTCCTCGGCCTCGGGAACGACCGGCGAAAATATCGTCAAAATTGAAGCGGAAACCAGCGGAATCGACAATGGCATTATTATCAACTATCAATACTTGCTGGATGGTCTGAATAATATCGACGAAGAAACCGTTAAATTAGAAGTGGTTGACGGCAATACGCCGTGTCTGATCAGGCCGTTGGGCGAAAAAGGATATTTATATATTATTATGCCGATTAAACAATAATTTAAACAAGTCGCGTCTTTAGCGCTAACAAAAACCGCCCCTCGCCATTTTCAAATATTTTTGAAAATAACGAGGGGCGGTTTTAAATTCGGATCAATTATTAAGGTCGGTCGGCCGCCTTGGTGATGGTTACGGAAGCCTCGTTGGTTTTTACCAGGTTACCTTCCCAACTATAAGCCTTGCCGAATAAGGCATAGGTTCCGGATTGATCCGGCCCTGGCCAAGCGAAGGAAGGCTCGGAGCTGTTGATCGAATTTATCGTGCCCAAGAGCGATTCGGTGCCGCTGGCATCGCGCGCGTAGATATCGATTCGGCCGATCTGTCCGAGATTGGTCACTTGGAATTTTATCGCGGCCGGCAATTCGCCTTCGCCCAAAGCCAGGCCGCTCGACGGCCAGGTGAGCGATGCGGCAAACTCGGGACTGATGTTCTCATTGCCGCCGACCAAATTGATTTCCACCGAATCGGAAGAGCAATTATCAACATCATCGCAAGCGGTAACTTTAAGATTGTGGTAGCCGTTGGCCAAGAAAGAAAGCGATTGATTGTTCAGATTGAAGAATCCGCCGCTCTTGGTCGCGAAAAGATTGCCGTTGATATAATAACTAACCGAATTTATGCCGCGCGGCGCGCTGGCTTGAACATCGGTAGTCAGAAAACTACCGTTGATAATGGCATTGTTGGCCGGCGAATTTATTTTAACCATCGGTTTATTTTCGGCCGTGTGGACGTTGTCGTAAGCGGTGGGCGGAGTGCCGGTCGCGGCGGAAAGCGCCGAGCTGGTGGCTGTCTTGGCCGCCCAGGCTTGCACGTCTTTTTCCCACTCGGCGAATTGCGGATCTTGCGTCGGATCGGCGGGAGCCGGGCCGGTCGGATCGTCTTTGTTGACGTAATAAAGAATACAGTGATTTTGCCGATAAGTTTTTTCGATAATCATTTCCGGAGGCGTCAGGTCAGTGGCCAGCAGGCCGGTCACTTTGTCGATTTTTACTGTTTGGCCGGGGATGGTACCGTCCAAAATCGGTTTGCCGGTGACCGGAATGTCGGGTTTATTGAATTGTTCGATCGGCGTGTTGGCTAAAACGGCAGCCATATATTCGTGCCAGATCGGACCGGCGGCATTAACCGCTTCCGAACTTTTGTTCATCGCCTTGTTGTCGCTGTTGCCCACCCAAACTCCGGTGGCGATTGACGGGGTGTAGCCCATCTGCCAGGCATCGTGATAATCATTGGTTGTTCCGGTTTTGGCGGCCACCGGACGATCGCCCAGCTGCAAATTGCTGTGCAGGCCGAACATATAAGCGCGGGCATTGTTATCGGAAAGGATGTCGGTGATTTCGCGCGCCACATTCTGATCCAAAACATTTTGCGATGACGGCTGCCACTGCTCCAGAACTTTTCCATCCTTGTCCTCGACTTTCAAAATCGAAGCGACCGGATGATAGGCTCCTTCTTGGGAAAAAATTCCATAGGCGTTGGTATGCTCCAGCAATTCTACTTCGGCGCCGCCCAAAGCGAGCGACAAACCAAAGCGGCTTTCGTCATTCAGGCTGGTGTAGCCGAAAGTTTTGGCCAGATTGACGATATTATCCAAACCGGCCAGATAAGTTGCCTTAACCGCGGGAATGTTCAGCGAACCTTGCAGAGCGGCGCGGATAGTTACCGGGCCCAATTCTTTGCCGGTAAAATCTTGCGGCTGATAGGGGTTTTTCGGATCAGACGAAAAATTAGTCGAAACATCGTGGAGGATGGTGTTGGGAGTGTAGCCTTTCAGAAAAAGCGCCGAGTACACCACCGGCTTAAGCGACGAGCCAGGCTGGCGCAAGGAAGTGGCGATATTGACCTGGCCGTCGATAGCTTCGTTGAAATAATCTCGCGAGCCGACCATGGCCAAAACTTGGCCGGTTTTCGGATCGATGGAAACCAGCGCGGCATTGGAAGCGCCAAAACTGTTGTAAGGGTTTTCTTGTCCGGTTTTTTTATCGACGACCTTGGTCTTGTTCCACCAGTCATCGATGGCTTGCTCGGCTAATTTTTGGTCGTTAACATCCAAGGTTGTCGTGATCTTCAATCCGCCCTGTTCGACCATCAGTTCGCCGTATTTTTCCGTCAGCAACTCTTTCACGTACATGACAAAGTGCGGCGCGGTGATGTTTTCCGCGTCCGGGGCGAACTTGATTTGCTCGGCTTTGGCCGCGGCCGCTTCATCCGCCGTGATATAGCCTTGCTGCGCCATCAGATCCAGAATATAATGCTGGCGGGCGACGAGCAGGTCTTTGTGCGAGCCGTACGGCGAATAAACCGTCGGCGATTGCGGCAGCGCGGCCAGGATCGCCGCTTCGGCCAGGTCGACATTTTTTACGTCTTTTTTAAAATAGCGCTGGCTGGCCGCCTCGACGCCGTAAGCGGTCGAGCCGTAAGGAATTTCGTTGAGATACATCTGCAAGATCTGATCTTTGGAAAATTTTTGTTCCAGCCGGTAGGCCAAAATTATTTCCTTGATTTTTCTGGTAAGGGTTTTTTCATTGGTTAAAACCGCATTTTTGATGAATTGCTGGGTTAAGGTCGAGCCGCCGGCTTTGCGATGAAAAATAATATCGGTAAAAGCGGTGCGCAAAATCGCCTGGACGCTGAAGCCGCTTTTTTCGTCATAAAAATTTTTATCTTCCACGGCGATCGTCGCCCATTTCACATTATTAGGAATGTCGGCGAGCTGAACCAACGTGCGGGCCTGGTCGCCATGGATTTCGTAAAGCAAAACCGTGCCGGTGCGGTCGTAGATTTTGGTGCTTTGGGCCACCTGCCGGTCCATCAATTGATTCGGATTGGGCAAGTCGCGGGAGAACCAAGCGAAAGCGGCGAAAAGCAAAACCGCGCCCAGCAAAAAAATAACGGCGACGATCTTTAAAAAAGTTTTATTAAAAACAAACCGGGCAAGGAGATTTCCCTTTTTATTTTTGGCTTGCCAGTTTGAGCTGCTGTTCATCGGCGTATGGTTGGTCTTTTTAGACGA
Source organism: Candidatus Nanoarchaeia archaeon (assembly GCA_035506055.1). Taxonomy (GTDB): domain Bacteria; phylum Patescibacteriota; class Patescibacteriia; order Patescibacteriales; family WJLG01; genus JAQTUZ01. The sequence goes on from DATJQC010000088.1 coordinate 13,764, forward strand.
CCAGGTTTGTTGAAAATTCATAAGATAAGCGGATATATTACCTTAGAAACAACATAACGTCAAGATAAAGATATTATAACATAATTAAACAATGACCGCTAAAAAAGGTCAGCGAAAAAAAGCGAACCATTTTTAAACTAAAAGACGACAAATAATAATACTAAAGCCGTTGACAAGATGATTAAATAGCGTTAAATTATATACAGAAAACAATCGTTATTTCACTTATAAAAAAGGAGATTTCCATGATGGACGATCCCGGGCAACCGTACGATAATGCCGGAAACGATAAGGGCAAGACAGATTCTGCGAAAATGATGGGATTTGTCTTTTTTGCCGGAATGATGATGGTCGCGGGCGCGGCTCTTTATCACCTGGCGCACTGGGTTGTGAATTATTTCCATTTATGGAAGTGGTAAAAAAAATAGTTATAACGTTTAACTGAAAGGTTAGGCGTTGTTTTTTTAGCAAAACAAAAACCGCCCGGAGTTTATCCCGAGCGGTTTTCTATTTGAAAAAATAATTTTATCTTCTGTCTCGTCTGGGGCCGCGATTGCCGCCGCCGAATTCCCGGCGCGGCGCGCCTCCGCCATAGGCTCCGGCGGCGCGAGGACGGAAGCCGCCGCCGAACTCGCCTTTCTGTTCGCCTTTGCGATCTTTCCAAAGCGGTTCGTTCTCTTTGCAATCTTTCATCGATAAATTAATCCGGCCCTGGTCATCAATCTCGTCAATTTTTACCGTAACCATCTGGCCGACAGAAACTAAGTCGGACGGACTGCCGACGCGATAAGGCGCTAATTTGGAAACATGGACCATGCCGTCATTCCCCGGAGTGAGTTCGACGAAAGCGCCGAAGTCCAAAATTTTCGCCACCGGTCCGGTGAAAATTTCGCCGACTTTGAATTCATGGGCGATATTTTTAATCCACTCAACCGCCTTGGCCACGTTTTCGGCAACCGTGCCGGTGACAAAGACCGAGCCATCGTCTTCGATATCGATTTCGACTTCATGCTCGTCGATGATTTTGTTGATGACTTTGCCGCCCGGGCCGATCACATCGCGGATCTTTTCCGGGTTGATCGTAAAGCTGACAACTCGCGGCGCGTATTTGGATAATTCCGCGCGAGGAGCCGGAATCGCTTGGGCCATCACTTCTAAAATTTGCAAACGACCTTTGCGGCCGCGCTCTAAGGCTTCCTTAACTATGTCTAAATTTAAACCATCAGTCTTGGTATCAAGCTGGATGGCGGTGATGCCTTCGGTCGTGCCGGTGATCTTGAAATCCATTCCGCCTTGGCCGTCTTCCAAGTCTTGAATATCGGTTAAAACTTTCCAGCGGCTCATGTCGGCGTTGGAAGCCAGGCCGATGGCCACGCCCGCGACCGGACGCTTGATCGGCACGCCCGCATCCATCAATGATAATGAAGAGCAGCAGGTCGAACCCATTGATGAGGAACCGTTCGAGCCCAAGGTTTCGGAAACGACGCGGATGGTGTAAGGGAAATCGACTTTTTCCGGGATGACCGGCAACAAGGCTTTTTCCGCCAAAGCGCCGTGACCGATTTCGCGTCGGCCCGGGCCGCGATTCGGTCCGGTTTCGCCGACCGAGTAAGACGGAAAATTATAATGATGCATGAAGCGCTTGGTGCTCTTGCCTTCCAAGCCTTCCAGATTCTGCTCCAATCCCGGCGCGCCCAGGGTGACGATTGACATAATTTGCGTTTCGCCGCGGCTGAATAATCCTGAACCGTGATTGCGCGGCAAGAGCGCGACTTCCGAATAAAGCTGGCGGATTTCGTCGAGCGCTCGGCCGTCAACGCGCTTCTCATTGTCCAAAAGCTGTTTGGTGATTTCCGAGTCAACGGCGTCTTCGACGGTTTTACCGATGACAAATTTGCGCAAATCTTCACTGACGTTTTGTTCGAATAAAAATTTATCCAGACCTTCTTTGATTTTGGCCACCGCCAATTTCCGCTCGCCCTTGGTGTAATATTCTTTGTCGAATAAAATCGCGTAGACATTTTTGGCCAGCCAGGTTTCGGCCGTGGCAATCAATTTTTTCTTTTCTTCGTCGGCTTTGATTTGATCTTCCGAAAGCAAACGGATTTTTTGTGTTTTTTCTTTGCCGCCGACTTTTTTCTTAAAGTCATTGATAAGTTGAATCGCCGGTTGCATTTCCGTCTGCGCTCTGGTGATTGCCTCTAAAATTATTTCTTCCTTGACTTCGTTGGCGCCGGCCTCAATCATCACGGTGCGATCCTTGGTGCCGACGACGGTCAATTCCATCTGGCTCTTGGTCATTTGCTCAAAAGTCGGATTGAAAACTAAATTATTTTCGATTAAGCCGACCTTGACGCCGCCGATCGGACCCTTCCATTCGATGCCGGAAATAGTCAAAGCGGCGGAAGCGGCGACGAGCGCGACGATGTCATAATTATTTTCGTTGTCGTAAGACAAAACCGTGCAGACAACTTGCGTGTCTTTGCGGGATTCGCCGGAAAAAAGCGGGCGGAGCGAACGATCGACCATGCGGCCGTTCAAGATCGATTCATCAGACGGACGTCCTTCTCTCTTGATCCATCTGGAGCCCTTGATGATGCCGGCGGCGTAAAGCCGTTCTTCGAAATCGACCATCAGCGGGAAATAATCCACGTTGCGTTCTTCTTTGGCCTCGACGACGGTGGCCATGACGACAGTCTCGCCATATTGGGCGATGACGGCCGCGTCAGCCTGTTGCGCTACTTTTCCCGAGCGCAGAGAAAGTTCTCGGCCAAGCCACTGACCCGTCACTTTCTGTTCTTGAAAATTACTCATACTTCTTTTTTGTGCTTGGCCGACAAACTTCAGACCTGCCTTCAAAGCTAAAATTTAATTTTGCTTTTTACAGTTCTGCGTGTTTGGCGGCAAAGCGTTATAATAAATTATTAAATGAATAAAGGATTGGCGCCATTTCAGTGTTGTGCTGTATAGTTAACAGTCAAGGGTTACACTTTGGAGCAGTTTTTCCTGCGGGGTAATCCCATTAAGTGTTAAGTGAATTCTTTTAAAATTGTAATACTGTAGCCATTCAAATGGCGTGTTCCAGGCGCGGAAAGGATTGCAG
>DATJQC010000089.1:0-7577 GCA_035506055.1 Candidatus Nanoarchaeia archaeon
GAAGTCGCCGCTTTTGTTGAAACCGGCGGCACCGCGCTTATCGGCTTGCTCATCGATGCTGACGGTGTTGGCAAAGAACAGCCGGCGGCCAAAAAAGCTATCGTCGCAATGACGGCAGCAAATCCTAAAATTTTCGTTGACATAAAATTTATATTATAATAAATTACTGACAAAGTAGACTACTGTATTGAAAATTTACACCCATAGGGGAATCGAACCCCTATTTTCAGGATGAGAACCTGGTGTCTCCCGACGTAAAGTCGGGATGCCGACCTTGCGTCGGCACTAACCGTATTTATCTTCGTAGCCCGTAGGAGAATCGAACTCCTGTTACCAGGATGAGAACCTGGTGTCCTGACCGTTAGACGAACGGGCCAAATTCAATTTGCGATTTACGATTTTAGATTTTCGCTTTCAAAATAAAAAATCCCTGGCGGATTTACTAAAATTATAAGTAATATTTTCCAATTAGTCAATGAAAATTTATCATCAGAAAAAATGACTACGGTTCGCCTTAATTTAGGCAGATTGACAAAAATGGCGATAATCATTGACAGGAATATTTATCTATGCTATACTGTTATCGTTAGCTTAAAACTGACCGTGTCGCGATAAAACGGCATGAAGATAGTGTTTCAGGAAATTAAGTCGAATTTCCAACACTAAAACTAATTAACAAACTTGATTTCTACATTTACATGCAAGGAACCATCAAAAAGTTGACTGACAGAAACTTTGGCTTCATCACCCCTGCCGACGGCAGCAAAGATCTGTTTTTCCATGCTTCGAGCTTGGAAGGAGTCGATTTCAGCGAGTTGAGAGAAGGTGACGCCGTCACTTTCGAAATCGGCGAGACCCCGAAAGGTCCGGCCGCTTCTCAAGTTAGAAAAGCTTAATACCTTTTTTAATATAGACAAAAAAATATCCAGCTTCGCGAGAGGCTGGATATTTTTTATATGCCAAACTTTATTTAACGATATTCAGCTCGATGACCGTCCCCTTGCCCGAGGCGGTCGGATCGTCCTTAAGGTTGGCATCGATTGCCGGCAGGGTACCGGAAATCTGCTGGCCAGTGAAAACATCAGTCGCGCTGTATTGAATATTAGAAGCTAAAACGGGAACTTTGCCCAGATCGGCGGCGGTCGGAATTAATTCAATTTCAAAGCCGGCGCGAAAATTGCCGCCGGTCGCGGCAACATCATCAACCGTCCAAATTACTTTATGGCTGACTTCGCCGAATTGCACATCGCCGGCCAGAACGGTTTTTTGCTCGGTCCAGCCGACATTAGCCGGCAGATCGGCGCTGATGGTTAAATTCCGCAATTCATTGCCGTTATTATTTATCTGCCAAAAAATCCAATAATCCGTGGGCACGTCCACCACCGGCGGCAGGGGGCCGACGCCCAATTGATCGCCTTGAGCGCTGTAATACAAACCTTTGGAGCCGATTTGCAAATCGGATAAAAATTTTATTTTCGGGCTGAACATCTGATATTCCGCCGCCCGGCCGGCAGAGAGATAATTGATGTCGGCGCTAATGCCGGTTTGCTGGTTAACGGTGATCCGCTGGCGGGACAGTTCGGCGGAAAAATCGACTTCGCCGGATTGACCGGCGGCCAGATCGCCCAAAACTATCGTATGACCGGTAATTTTATATTTGTTCGAAACAGTGGCGAGCGACAAATTTTTCAGAACGACGGCATCGTCAGCCGGCATGATCGTCAGGCTGGCGCCGCTTACCGCAGCCGCCTCTTCGTTGGCAAAATTCAATTTATAATTCACCGTGTCAGCGGAATGGATCACATTTTTATCGGCGGAAAAGGCAACGGTAAATTTCGGCACCGTTACATTTAGCGCCAGAACGGCGGTAGCCTGTTTCATCATCTGTCCATCCAGATTAAAGTCAGCTTCCAAAGTGGCGGCAAGCGATCCGGTTCCGGAATCAGCCGCCGCTTCATATTGGATCGGCAAACTTTGACCGGCCTTTAATCCGTTAAGAATGATCACGCCATTGACCAAATTGGCTTCGCCGGAAGAAATGCTTCTAATTATTATCGGGCTGTTGGGGAAAGACAAATCGATTTCTCCGTCCAAATCGGCCGAGCCGTTATTTTTTATCACGATGTTTCCGGCATAATCGAGATTTTGAAAAATCTGTTTCGGCGCGTCAAAACTGACAGAAAGCGCCGAGGATTCCAGCGCGAACTGATACGAGCCAAGCATGTTGCCCGGGCGACCGTTTTGCAGATAATTCAAGGTGTAAGCGATGTCCTGCTGGCTGCCTACCGCGCCCAAGGCGATACCGGTAATCTTAATCTTGCCGTTGGCGCCGCGGGGCAGATCGCCGATGGTGAAAGTATCGGCCTGATCCGACCAATTGGCCTGCGGACTGACTGCCTGCAACACGAAATTTTTCGGAAAAACCAGCGACAGCGTCGAAGATTTGATATCGACCTTGCCGTTATTCTTATATTGGATGGTAAAAACTTCGTTCTGCCCGCTCACGACGCTGCCGGAAGCCACCGCGGTTTGCAAATCGATCTGCGCCTTGGGCTGAAAAGTAGTGAGATACAAAAGTGAAGCGGCTAAACCCAAAATCAAAAGCGCCAAAACTATATCGGCGACCAAATGAAATTTGCTCGAACGATAAAATTTTTCGTGCCGCTTTTTCAAATGCTTGGCGATCGGCTGGGCCATCACGTTGATCGTCCCGATAATGATATTGCCGCTTTTCTTGAGATCAAGCTTGCCCTTGACCAATTCCACCGCGTCGTCTTTTTCACGATCGACCAGCACTTCGGTCGGCTCAATCTCTTCGGCCTTGATCACCGGCAGATTTTCCTGATTTTTTTCGTTCATATGGTTTGAATTAATTATATATTTATTTTAGATTTTGCGCCATCGGCATCAAGAACAAGGGGAAAGGAGCATAGAGCAAATCGAAAAAATGCTCTTTGTTCCTTGATCTTTGTTCTGATTATTTTAGCAGCTTAAACCTGTTATCAGTAGGAAGTATTTCCGGCGAGTATTTCATCCTTGCCGTCATGATTGATGTCCGCCGCCGCCACGGTGATGCCGGCAGTCGCGGTTTTGTCATAGGCTAAGAATTGTGCAATCAATTTGCCGAATTTATCCCAGACTCGGACTTGCGGCTGGGCGCCTGGTCCGGCGCCGGTGATAATCTGACGATCATTCGTGCCATTAAGATTTCCCACTGTCACGGATACGCCGGAACGGGAATTCTTATCATAGGCGAAAAATCCGCCCAGAACTTTACCGTTGCCGTTGAAAATCCGTACTTGCGGACCGCCGCCGAATCCGGCGCCGGTGAATATTTCATCCTTGCCGTCATTGTTATAATCGATCGCCGCCACATTGACGCCGCCGCGGAAATTCCGGTCATAGGCGAAAAATCCGCCGGAGAGCAAGCGGCCGTCAGTGCTGAAAATCCGTACTTGCGGACCGCCGCCGCGGCCGGCTCCGATCACTAATTCTTTTCGGCCAGTGCCGTTCAAATCGGCGATCGCCAGAGAAATATCGCCCTTGAATAATCCATTGAACGGTTTGAATGAAGTCAAAACTTTCGTGCCGCGGTAAATCGTCACGGTGCCGTTGAAATTGACGATGGTCTCGTTCGCTTTATCATTGTCGATATCGGCGGTGATAATCTGGGCGCCGCCGGGATATCGGCCGTCATAAGCGAAAAAACCGTTACGCACTTGGTTGCCGTTCTGATCAAAGGCGCGGAAAAAAACGCCATTCTTAAAAACCGCGTTAGTGATGACATTTTCGGTGGTATTGCCGGTCGCCGCCGGTTGAGTCGCGGGCGCGGGATTAGTTGTCGGCGTTGGTGCGATCGCCGCCGTTGCCGGAATTTTCCGGCTGGCCAAATCGCCCAGCAGAACCACCGCGTCATCAGCCGCGATGCTCACCAGATTTACCCGCGATCCATTATTGACGATCGGATCCTGCGCGCCGCTTAATTTGGTAAAAACTTCATCGGTCGTGGCATAGTTTTGCGTCTGACCGGTGGAATTGACAACGACGATGCCGTTTTCAAAATCGCGGCGCCATAAGCCTTGCCGATAAGTTTTATTGGTCTTATCTAAAATATTAATGGGCGAGGAAACGGCCGGTCCGAGCTCCGCCTGATATTCGTCATACCACCAGGTTTGCGAATGATCATTGACGCCGTAATCGAAAGAAAAACTGCCGTCACCCAAGAGCGCCGAGCCCAGGGAAAAACGCATTTTGTGATAATTATTCTGCGCCCAAGTATTATTGGTATTGGAGTTTAAAATTCCCAGATAAGGCTGGGCAAAACCTTTGATATCGGTATAAGATTTCATCGAGCCGGCCCAGGTGCCGTCCGCTTCCCAAGGCGCGGGAAAACTTTCCAGCATTATCCCGTTCATCAAGGGCTGATAGGCCGTGTCATGGCGGCTGTTGGAGACAATCAAATATTTTCCGCCGAAAAGCGCTTGCGTATTGCCGAGCAATTTTTCATTGCCGGCCGCCCAAGCCGCGTCAAGCGCGCTTTTACCGTCCGCCTGGCCGTCATTATTATAATCAAGATTGCCGTTATTGAACCAGGAAATATCCGGCCAGACATTATCATAAAAAACTCCATCCCAAAGTCCGGTCGACATCACCTGGCTATTGATGAACTGGGGCAGAAAATCGTTCCATCGCTGGCCCTGGGCGTTCACCCCGGCGCCGTTAGTCACGTTGAGCATCCGGGTTCCCGACCAAAACGAAGTAAAATTGCCGCTCTTATCTTTCAGCCACCAGGACGGATCAATCTGCTGCTGAAGCTGATCGCGCAATTTGGCGTAACCGGGATCCTGGGGCGCGGTTAAAATTTCCTCGGAAGTCACATAGGCTAAAATAATAATCTTCGGATTCAGCTGGCGGATTTTCCGCAGATTGGCCAGGCTGTTGTGCTGGACTTCCATATCCAAAACCAAAACATCCCACTTGGCCAAATTATTCACTTCGGAATTGGGAATGTCCCAGCGCAAATAATAATTAGCCAACCGCGGATAATCGTTCTTAACCGTCCCGGTATATGCCAAACCGCAAAAAGGCCAAGCCAAAAGGCCGGCCATGGTAAGCAATAAATAAATTTTGTTAATTATTTTATTCATTATTAGCCCATTAATAAGCGTATTAAATTGTCTGAATTATAGGATTTTTTTACACTCTTGTCAACGCCCGATCAAAATTTTCGGCGGAAATTTTAATTTTCAATACCCGGCCGATTAGACTCTCCGCACCCCGGCCTTGAGCCGCGGGGCGATCGACAATATCATGCCTGTCAAAATAAACATCGAAATAATATTCGGTCTTGCCCCTCATCTTTCTGCCTTTTATTTTTCCGGTGCGCGAGGAGCGATTTTGTTCGACCGCGACTTCCAAAATTCTGCCTCGGAAATTTTGAGCGAAGTCAGCGGCCAGCTCATTGCTCAATTTTCGCAAGATGGCTGATCTCTTTTTAATTTCCCCTGTCTCGACCCGACCGGGCAATTTGGCCGCGGCGGTCAAGACGTGCGGCGAAAAAGGGAAAACATGAAGGCGGCTGAATCTTATTCGCTTGATGAATTCTTGAGTCTGGGCAAAATCTTCAGCGGTTTCGCCGGGAAAACCGACAATCACGTCCGTGCTGATCGCGATCTCCGGCATCTTTTTTCTTACTTTTTTTATTTTGGCCGCGAAAAAACGCGAATCATACGGCCGCCTCATCAATCTTAGAATTTTATCGCCACCGGATTGCAGCGGAATATGCAAATGGCGGCACATTTTCGGCTCGCCCGCCATAAAATTTATCAATCCGTCGCTCACTTCGGTGATTTCAATCGAACTCAAACGGATTCTCGCCAAATTTTTTATTTCAACCAACCGGCGCAATAATTTCAGCAAGTTCGCTCCCCTTGCTTGATTTTTTTTATCAATATTATTTATGCCGAAAAGCCCAAGATGTATGCCGCACAAAACAATTTCCCGATAGCCCTTTTTCACGGCCGCTTCGGCCTCGGCCAAAACCTCGCTCATCGGCCGGCTTTGCAATTTGCCCCTAGTAAAAGGAATGACGCAATAGCTGCAGAATTGTTCGCAGCCGTCCTGGACCTTCAAGAAATAACGGGAGCGATCCTGACTATTCAGCGGAGCGATTTCCTGTTCAGCAAATGACCAGCGTCCATAATTTTCAATTTTCAATTTTGAATTTTCCCCTCGGCCTAAGCTCGGGACGAAGGCAAATAATTTTTCAATTTTTTTAATTTCAAAATCGCTGCTCGGCATAATCAAATCGATTTTGGCTTGCTTAATGAAATTTTTATCGCAAATCTTTGCCAAACAGCCGGTTAAAATTATTTTGGCGCTTGGATTGTCCTGCCGCGCCTTTTTGATCATCTCCTTGCTTTTGGCGATCGCCTGAAAAGTTACCGCGCAAGAATTGACAATGGCCAAGTCGGCATTATTTTTAACCAAAATAAAACCGGCGGATTCGAGCAATCCGCCTAACTCGCCGCCATCATATTGATTCACCTTGCAGCCTAAGCTGTAAATCTTAAAACTTAATCTCCTCATTTTAAAAAAATGGTTAACCGTTAAATGTAAAAAGTTAACTGTCATTACTTGAGCCGAGGAAGGGATTCGAACCCTTGACCTTTAGTTTACAAAACTATTGCTCCACCAACTGAGCTACCTCGGCAAAAAAATATTCCATTTGCTCCCCGCTACATCGGCCTATAGGCCGTGAGCGGGTCCGCGCTCGCCGCGGCGGCGACGTCGCGGATACCAACTGATCTACGCCGGCAAACTTTATTTAATTCTAACGAAAAAAGTTAAAAAAATCAAATAATTTCGGTCACTCGACCGTGAGATTATTTCGCAACCATTACCCCGCTCCTCGACCAGCGCACAAATAAAAAAACTGGTTATGAATATTTCTCGGTCGCTTGGCGGCGGAAACCGCCAAGCTCCCTCGTCCAGGGTCAGCGTCCCGCCGGGGCGGACGGACACTCGCTTATTCGCGCCTCCCTGCCTGCCGGCAGGCAGGCTTCCGTCGGCGCTCATAGCTCGTTCCTGACCAGCGCACATCTCGGTCGCTCGCCGCCGGAAAGCGGCTCGCTTCCTCGTCCCGGGTCAGCGTCCGCCTTGGGCGGACGGACGCTCGCTTATTCGCTTCGGCTTCCGCCTCAGCTCATAGCTCGCTCCTGACCAGCGCACAAAGAAAAAACTGACGTTTAGTCAGTTTTTTCTTTGTGCGCCCAACAAGATTTGAACTTGTGACCTTCTCCTTAAAAGGGAGCTGCTCTACCAGCTGAGCTATGGGCGCGATTCGGAGTTCGGATATCGAATTTCAGGTTAAGCCTTAAAAAATAAAAACGCCTTCGAAAGGCAGATTTAACTTAAGAAAATAATAACAAATAAATGAAAATTTGGCAATAGCGCCGAAAATTATGATACGGCTATTTATTCAAAGAAAAAAGCCCGGCGAGCGCCAAGGCTTTACGATAGGCATGAGTTAAAAAGGTGCGATGAAACTTTTTTTAGAAAGAGCGATGAAAACGCGA
>DATJQC010000090.1:0-10014 GCA_035506055.1 Candidatus Nanoarchaeia archaeon
AAAATATTTACGAAACTACAATCCTTTCTTCGCGTGGCCGTCGCGGCGCATTTTCAGCCATTCCAAGAACGAACCCTCGCCTTTATAAATGAGCAGTAAGACCAAAACGCTGACCAAACCGACCAGGTAGATGAAAATGAACAAAACATCGAAACCGAAAGTTTGGGCGATCAAGGCGCCCAGCGCCGCGCTGATCGCCGTGGCAATGCCCACGCCCACGTCGTCCAACGACCATTCATAGCTCACGTGTTCGTTGTTAAGATTCTTGGTGAAGATCACCCGCCAGGCCGGGATAATCATCGAGAAAGCGATACCGTTCATGGCTTGGATCAAATAAATATGCCAAGGCTCGGTCGCGAAAATATAGCCCAATGGCAACGTGGCGATCAGCAAAGTCCCGATCAGCATAAAATAATATTCATCCTTCTCCCCCTTGATCCGGTCCATCAGATGGCTTAAGGGGACGACGGAGACGACGCGCGAAGTCCAATAGATGGCGGTGGCGATGCCGATTATTTCGAGGCTTGAGCCGTGGATTTTATTCAAAACAAAAACGGCGTAGATCGGAGATAATAAACCGGACGAAAGAAACAGAAAAAAATCGGAAAGGACCAGAATGCGCGTGATCAGATTGATGTTGAATCTTAAAAATTTGAACATTTTATCTTGAGGGTCTGCCGCCGAACGCTCTTTCGGCCAAAATTTTAAAATTATGGCGAATATGGGCATCCGGCGGCAGACCTTTTAATTATTGTTTACCCCAATTTATCTTATTCCAAGCGCGCTCATGCAGATAATAAAGTATCGCGCTGGACAAATTAGAAAGAATAATCACCGCCAGCGCCAAATCATAGCGATGCGTGATGAGGGTGATGATTATAAAATCCGAAGTGATCACCAGCGCCCGGAAAGTGATTGATTTGACCACCGAACGTTTCGTCTGTTCTTTAAAAGCCATGATGTTATTATACATTATTTATCCGGCCAAGACTATTTTTTGTCAAACTTCTTGTCAAACTTCTTTGCCTTAGAACTTGTAATCGGCTTTTTTCCGGTCGGCCAGACCGTAGGCGGAAACAACGCGCGTTAAATCAATTGAAATAAATCCTAAACTGATTTCCGGCTGATTTTTTTCTTCCAGCCGACTAAAATCGGCAGAATGAAAGTAAGCGCGTAATATAAATAAACGTCCGGTTTATAATAACCGTCAGCCGGCTTGAGCGTTTTGACGATCAAGAAATAATCAAGAATTACGGCGATTGCCATCCAAATTATCGCCAGCCACAAATAATATTGGAACGAATCCCCTTTCACGATTTTAAATAAAACCCAAAGAGCGATGATGACGCCGATGGGCAAAATCGCCCAGCCAATCATTGAAACCGGCATCATGAAGAAAAAAACAATTCCTAAAATATAGCCGATGAGCCAAAGGATAAAACCCCAGCCCAGCGAGTCCATGATAAATTTTTTGTTCATAGATTTTTTAAAATAAATATTTTTTCTAATTGCATTAACTTAGGCCAGAATCTCGGCAATTACCACGGCTTGATTATGCTGTTCGTCTTTAGCGCCGTAAAGCAGGGTCAATTTCTTCTGTTTCTTTGCCAAAATTTTCAATTGTTCCAGCAGTTCTTTTTTGCTTTTCAGCTCCTGGCGGTATTTTTTCCTGAATTCCGTCCAGCGTTCCGGGCGATGCCCGAACCACTTGCGGAGCTCATTGCTCGGCCCGATATCTTTTAGCCAAAGATCAAGACCAGCTTTGGCTTTGCTCACTCCCCGCGGCCAAAGCCTGTCGACCAGGACGCGGTAACCGTCATCTTTTTCGCGCGGTTCGTAAATCCTTTTTATTTTGATCATAAAATAAAAATAAATTTATTTTCGTTCCGGCTCCATCAGATTGACGATATTGCCTTCGGTGTCGCGGATATCGATAAATTTTCCCAAGCCAGGTGTTACTTCGACTTGGCCGGGTTTGGTTCCGCCGATGATCGTTCCGCCCTCGGCAACGACTTTTTTCATCGCCGCTTCGATATCATCCACGGCAATGGTCAGCTTGGTGACATTGTCGCGCTCACTCTTTTCAAAAAATCCGCCATTTATGTTTCCCGGGTTTTTGACTATCCCGTTTTCATCGGTTTCGGTCGTGTGAGCCAGAATATAATTGCCCATCTCCGGCCCATACTGCTTCATCGTCCAGCCAAAAACCTTAGAGTAAAAATCCACTACCCGTTTCCGATCCGTGGCCGGCATGTTGAAATGAACTACTGAATCCATAAGCGTTTTGTTAATTAATTTTTTAAAGTCCCCTCTCGAGAGGGGTGGCCGCGCCGCGCGGACGGGGTGTGTTAAAATTATTTATTAATCAAACATCTTTTGCCACTTTTTTTGGAAAAAGTGGCGCAAAAAACGCTCGCTGGACAAATTTCCTATCACTCCGCTAGGAAGCCTAGCAAAATTGCTATGCTTGCCCAGCCCCAGTTTTATTGAAAGAATAGAACAGACGGGATGTTGTAACTATTTCTTAAAAAATATTTCCATTTTTTTTCACGAAAACTGGAGCTGGGCTTCGGACAACGCAATTTTGCACGGCTTCTACGCTTCGTGATTTAACGGAAATTTTCCAATGCTCGTCCTATTTAATTTTAATAATCTTAAACTGCAAATTTTCCAATAATTTTGGCATCGTATCCATAATTATATACATAAGGAAACGGGGCACTAACGCCTCCGTAATAGCAAACGATACAACAATATAACATAAAGCTAAAAAATTATTAACAATCAATTTTGATAAAAATTGATATCTAAGTGGCGAAAAAAAATAAATTGCGTAAATAATTAAATTTATAATACAATAGAATACTACAGACCATCTTTTTGCCTTATAGCCAAAAAAATCCATCAATTTTGGTTCAATAAATTTAATATCTTTTTCGTTTATCGATTTATTGCTGTATTCCGGATGTCTTCGTCCGAACAATCTGTCATAAATATTGGGTTCAATTTTTTCACCCGAAATTAACCATAATAAATCTATTATTCTCTTATCCGCAAATATTACTAGGTTAGGCAGTGCCTCGCGCCAACACCACAATCTTAATCTTAAAATTAAACCCGGCATCATTTTCGTAGGGAGCTCGTGCGCATTTTTAACGTTTGCGAGTATTTGTTGGGCATCAATTTCAAGATCGTTACGATAAAATTTATGGTTATCTATATTATAATAATACTCATCCTTAAAATCTAAATTTATCGGATCCCATACACTATGTTTGCGCGGTTCAAGAGTTACGCCACCCTCTAACTTTTCTCCGTAATTTACACTAATCCAAAGTTTTTTTAGCGGTTCATTTTTATTAAGCTCCTTATTGCTAATACCTATCTTATAAAGCGATACATGGCCATCTCCGTAATCCTTGAGAATACTAAAACCGACACCATCGGTCCATTCAATGGGATTAGAAAAATCCTGAGATGTAAAATCAAATTTTTCTCTAAATTCTATAGCTGTAATAGGCATAAAAAAATATAATTTCCTTATCGCGAGCGTTGGAAAATTTTGGAAATGACGCACAGTGTACCTGCCTGCCGGCAGGCAGGGAAACCGTGCAAAATTGCGTTGTCCGAAGCCCGCCGCGGGCAAGTATAGCAATTTTGCTAGGTTTCATAACGGAGCGGCCCAAAATTTTCCTCCGCGAGCAGTTTTTTGTGCCACTTTTTCCAAAAAAAGTGGCAAAGATTTTTGATTATCTCAGAATTAAACCATAACACACCCCGGCCTTCGGCCACCCCTCTCGAGAGGGGATTTTTATTTATCGATTTATAAATATGCTTAATTATTATCTTTTGAAAAATAACTCAAGTCCGAGGACAACAAGCCAAGTGATCGAGGAGAGCAGAAAAATCCGTTCCAGCAATCCGAATATTTTCCGGAGTTTAGGTAAAAAACCGAGGAGGAGCAGGATCGCCGTAAAGATAACCACTTGGCCGATAATCTGATCGACTGCCGTCAGCTGAAAGTTGCCGGCGGCAAATGCTATTCCGGCAAAAGCGATCATCGCCAGTGCCAGATGGATCTTGCCTTTTTTTGTAGATATCTGCCCGGTAACATCGGTTGGAAAAAAAATCAGAGAAAAACGGGCAAGACTGGAAATGACCAGGAATAAAATAACTGATATCGACGCTGCTTTAACGCCGGCGGCGATGGCGATCGCCAGGCTTAAGCTGGATACGGCGCCGGACACCGCCGTAAAAGGGTATGGCTTGCCTGATGGCATGACGGCGTAATCGCTGACTGTGTTTTTTACAGGATTATATTTTTTCGGAAAAAAATGAAGCCTGGTGATCAACCCCAAAAACGCCAAGGAGCTGATCACTGAAATACAACTAAAGATTGATCTTAAATTATCGTTCATTAATTTAGCGAAATAAATTAACGATTATCTGTATCTGGCTTCATTAATTTTTGCTCGCGCTTTGATGATTTGCTTTATCACGGTGGCCGGAACTTTTTGATCGAACCTTATCTGAATAGTTTTGCTTCCGGTTTCATAACCTTTCTTGGCCAGACTTTCACGTAATTTGCTATCGAGCTGAAACGCCAGACCGAAGCTGACGTGATTCTTGAATACGGCGAATCCTGCCAGCAGTCCGTGATATTTATAGAATGGCACGCCCCAGCTGATGCTTTCTTCCGCTTTCGGCATCGCCGATTTTATCACTTGCCGCAGTTCTTTAAGTTTCGCGCGGCCTACTTTGTCCGCACCGGCAATATAATCATCGACATTTTTGGCATTATAATTTTTCATATTGCTTCCTCTATTAATAAATTTCCTTGTAGCGAGCGTTGGAAAATTTTGGAAATGACGCGGAGCGTAGAAGCCGTGCAAAATTTCACTGTCTGAGCGAGCCTCGCGCGAGTTTGAAATTTTGCTAGGCTTCCTAGCGCAGCGGCCCAAAATTTTCCTCCGCGAGCAGTTTTTGTTGCCACTTTTTTAAAAAAGTGGCAAAGATGTTTGACCCTAATTATTAATTTAATTCCTTCACCGCATTCAATAATCAACACGCCTCGTCCGCCAGGGGCAGCGCTCCTTTTATTTTTCCAGATTATCTTTCAGCGGGCCGAGATAATATTCTTTCCAGCCGTCGGCGATATCGGCATAATCTTCGTCCGGCACGCCGGTATGGAGCAAATCTAATTGCGTTTTACCTTTAACTACAGAAAGTTTAAAAGTAACTTGCGAAGGTTTTGGCTAATCGCCGGAAATCCAATTCTGAATTAATAATTTATT
Source organism: Candidatus Nanoarchaeia archaeon (assembly GCA_035506055.1). Taxonomy (GTDB): domain Bacteria; phylum Patescibacteriota; class Patescibacteriia; order Patescibacteriales; family WJLG01; genus JAQTUZ01. The sequence goes on from DATJQC010000090.1 coordinate 5,295, forward strand.
TTTGATAACTTTCAGATTCTTACCGTAGATATCCCCTCCCCACAATTTAAAATTCGTGCCGACCTTATCGTCCATCTTGGCCGGTCCGCCGCCCCATTGCTTGATTATTTTCGGATCAACCAATGACTGCCAGACTTTCTCCACCGGCGCTTTGATCGAATATTTTTGTTTGATAGTTTTCATTGAGTTGTATAGATTATTTTGCGGAGGCGAGAGTATTCGAACCTCTGAGACCATTTCTGGCCTAACAGTTTTTCCGCCAAAGGCGGATCAGCCTCTATCTGACAAAACTTATTTTCAAAAGCGGTGGGAGTGAGATTCGAACTCACGGTACCTTGCGGCACAACGGTTTTCAAGACCGTCCGATTAAACCACTCTCGCATCCCACCATTATCCATTATCCAATAATAGCTTAACAATTGCCGTGGCAGCGGTCAACTTTGATCCGCGGGCGGATTTGACAACTCACAGATTATCGGTTAATCTTCTAAGTTATTTTACAAATTCCATTCCCTGAAAAAGGAGGATCGATTGTCCATTCAAAAAAGCACCAGAAAAATCATTGTCAGATCGTTTGGGTTAAAATACCTCGAACACTACCCCAGGCTGCCGGCGGTCGATTCCAAAACATTGTTTTTTATGACCGACGTCCGTTTCCTGCCCGATCCTTGCCAGAACATACCAAAGCCAGGCGATGACGAGGAAGTATATCAGAAAATCATCAACCAGCCGGAGATTAGCCGCTTTCTTGCCCTGGAAACCGTAATCGTCATCAACCAACGGGCCCAATATGTCCATGTCGCCGATTTTTCTACGTTAGAACTAAATTACTTCTGCTATGCCGGCTATCATCGTTCGGTAGCGGTCGCGCGGTATATCCATGAAAAATTAAAAGAAACGGGACGGGGGAAAAATCTTGGTCAGCTGGAACTCGTCCATCTGACCAAAGACATCCGCCAGGCGGAATTGAATACTCTCTCCTGATAAATTAAAAAGGCCTTCTTCATCCGCGAAGAAGGCCCGTTTTTTTATAAAAATCTTGATATGGATTATTCAACCACTTCCACTTTGTCCCAACCGGCCGGCACCCAGAGCAGAATAATTTCGGTCATAAACCCGAACTGTTCGACTCTTTTTTGCGCCAGGCGCAGATGCTTAATATGCTCCTCCTTATCCACCGGATTACCCGCGCATTCTTCATGCCCGACGACAGCAATCAAGTTAGACCCATGTTTGTTGATGGAAATTTCTAAACGTTGTCTGATATTTTCGATGATGTTGATATCCAAGCCATCGGCTAAAATCTTATTCGGTCCGGGTTCAGTGATCGTATCAACCCAATCTAAACCGTAGCGCGATTGCAAAAAATCAGCCACGACTTTTTGCGTGCGGCCGTCCATGCAATTGATGACAGTGCCGAATTTTCCATGAGCAACATGGGGCATAGGCGTATTTCCTTCCTGGCTATCGTTGAATAATGCCGATCAATGAACGATCAGCCAAGGATAAAATAAAAAAAATAAATTGTCAATGCTTATTTATCGATATTCGGTCCCATCTGGAAGGTGGCAAGCCATTTGGGGCTGACGATATTGACTGCCAGCCAGCTCCAGCCGCGATTTCTAAATGCCGCGGGGCTTGTTACGTATTGCCAGATGTTATCATGAAGATAATAAATTTTCGGACTGCCGGTAACTTTGACCAATTTCGGATAAGTGAAAACCGCCCGGGCCGGGCCATCGGCTTTTTTGTCGGCGTAATCATAGTCGTGAATCGAATTCATAAAAACGGTATAGTCATAACGATAGTTCTGGCCGTCGACCGGATCGCCCGAATCATTGACGATGAATTGCCGGGCCGCGTCGTCATAACCGATAATCACTTCCATGTGATAAGCGCTGCCGGTGCGCAAAAAAGGAATGTTGGGATTATGCAAGGCAAAACCGTAATGCGGCGTCAGCACGGGTCGGCCGGCGTCGATTTCGCTTTTGATCGCGGCGACCGTCGGATTGGCGACGATCTTGGCGTTATAATCGGAATAAGTGTCGATCAAAAATTTAGTTTGCGCCGTATCGGAATTGACATTCGAGCCATAGAGAATATCTTCTTTGGCAAAAAGCTTCATCATCAAAGCCTTGCCCGCGTCCAAATTGATTACTTTGCCTCCGGTGTAATATTGTTCCAGCATGGCGATACTCGCCTCTTCGCAGGCATTTTTCCAGGGCCCGCCCGCAGTGCCGGCCGGTACTTCCCTGATATACGGCACGGTCAATTTTACCGCGGTTTGCGCCGCGGCAAAATTACGGCCGAAAATAATTCCGCCAAAAACAATAGCGCCGAGCGCGCAATATTTCAATTTATTCTTCATATCTTTAAACAATGCTTTTATTTTATCATAATAATGCCAAGGCATAAAGATTAAGATTAACACGAAAACTTGACCCGCGCAAGCATCTCGACTAAAATTAAGATTGATATCTAATTCATAACGAATCAAAAATGAAAAACATTAAAAATTTACCCGCCAAAATTATTCTGTTTGTCGCGGTGATCATCATCGCGGCGCTGGCCATTTGGCTGGCGTTGGGGCAAAAGACGCCGGCCGTTTCGACAACGGCATCGGGCAAGCTGCAAGTTACCGCCAGTTTTTATCCGCTTTATTACTTTGCCAGCGAGATCGGCGGCGACAAAGCCGAGGTCTCTAATATAACTCCGCCGGGAGGCGAGCCGCACGATTACGAACCGACCGCGCAGGATATCGTCCAAATCGAAAACAGCCGCCTGCTGATTTTGAACGGTTTCGGCCTGGAAGCCTGGGGCAGCGACATTGCCAAGAATGTCGATCCGGCCAAAACTCTTCTGGTTACCGCGAGCGACGGCATAATCTCCCGCCAACTTACCGAGGAAGGACAAACGATGATCGACCCGCATGTCTGGCTTTCCCCGGAATTGGCCAAAACGATAGTCGATAATATTGCCGCGGGATTTGTCAAAGCTGATCCGGCCAACGCGCCATATTATCAAAACAACGCGGCGCAACTGAAAGATAAATTAGATCGATTGGATGCGGCTTACCGCGCCGGACTGGCCGATTGCCAATTGAAAGATATTGTTACTTCTCACGCGGCTTTCGGTTATCTGGCCGCGGCTTACGGTTTGAACCAAATCGCCATTGCCGGACTTTCGCCGGACGCCGAACCGTCGCCTGAACAATTAGCCGATATCGTCAAGCAAGCCCGAACGGATAAAATAAAATATATTTTCTTTGAAAGTTTGGTCAGCCCGAAATTGGCCCAGACGATTGCCACCGAAATCAACGCCCAGACTTTGGTATTCAATCCGCTGGAAGGATTGACGAAAGATGAAATAGCCCAAGGCCAGGATTATTTTACCGAGATGCGAAATAATTTAACTAATCTGCGAACAGCTCTGCAATGCGCGAAGTGAACCACCAAAAAAATATCATCGAAGTGAAAAATATTTCGTTCGCTTACGGCGACGAGGAAGTTTTGCGCGATATCAGTATTGATGTTCACCAGGGCGATTATTTGGGCTTTGTCGGACCGAACGGCGCCGGCAAGACCACGCTGATGAAAATTATCCTCGGCTTGCTTGCGCCCAAAACCGGCTCGATCAAATTATTCGGGCAAGATATCCAAAATTTTAAGGATTGGCAGAAAATCAGTTATGTTCCGCAAGGCGTGAATAATTTTGATAATAATTTTCCGGCCACGGTTTTAGAAATCGTTTTGATGGGACGCTACGGCCGGCGCGGATTATTTAAAAATATAAATGCCGGCGACAAAAAAATCGCCGAGCAAGCGATTTCCCAAGTCGGCTTGAGCGCGTTTAAAAACCGGCTGATCGGCGATCTCTCCGGCGGACAGAAACAGCGCGCCTTCATCGCCCGCGCTCTCGCCGCCGAACCGGAAGTGATTTTTTTGGATGAACCGACTGCCGGAGTTGATCAGAAGAGCCAAGATAAATTTTACGCCTTGCTTAAAAAGATGAACGAGGAGCTGGGCATCACCTTGGTTTTGATTTCGCACGACGTAGAAAGATTGCTTAAGGAAGCGATGCATATCGCCTGCATTGATCATACCTTGACCTGTCATGCTTCGCCGGAAGAATTCCTGCGCGAAAGCGCGGCCGCCAATATCCTTGGGGAAAAAGTGAAAATCATCGCACACCACCACAACGACAATTAAAAATTAATGATGAAAAATTAAAAATTTATGTTAAAATTTTCCAACGCGGAAAAACAAATTGGTAAAAAAATTTATAAAAAATTTATCGAATTAAAAAAAGAATCGAGGGCGCCGATCATTCCCTTTGATAATCTCTACGGTTTTTTAAATAGAGAAGAAAAAAATTTAATTGATAAAATTTGTTCAGCTAATCCCAAGGATTACGGTAAAAATTTTACTATTTTTTTCGGTATTAAACCTGTGCCGAAAAATTTGGTAGCTTTGGCTAAACAAAAATATATTTCAATTAAAGATAACAAGGCCGAAACAGTAAAAACACAATATTTGCCAAAGCCAGCTTTAAAAAAATTTTTAAAAATGAAACAGGCAATGAGAAAGGATTTGGGCACAACTATTAACATCACTTCCGGCTATCGATCACCAGCTTTTCAGGCTGTAATCCTTTTCATAATATTGTTTGAAAATAAATGGAACGTTAAAAAAACTTTAAGAAAAGTGACCTTGCCAGGTTG
>DATJQC010000091.1:0-7099 GCA_035506055.1 Candidatus Nanoarchaeia archaeon
AGTGTCGAAGAGAAATAGCAATTTAAGATATTCCGGAAAAAATAGTATAGGGCCAATTCCAAAGGAATGTAAAATTACTTTTACTCTGTCAAATCTTCAACAAATGCCATTAGGATCACATATACAATGGGTTGTTAGAAATGAGGGGGAGGAGGCGGAATACAAGAACGACCTGGGACATTTCGCAGGGGCCGACAAGATATATGCCGAAGAGCGTTCCTGGTATAAAGGATTGCATTATATGGATTTAGTGATAAAGTCTGATTTAGGAGAGGTTTTCGGGTTCAGACGGATTCCTGTTAGAATTTCTGATAATATAGCGCCGTTAAGGAATCCTCCAAAGCCGAGTTACGTAAGAATTCGTAAATAATTGTAAAATATGACAATAAACGATGATAAAAAAATTGACATTCTGATTTTGGCACTTAAAGAACGTTATGACTCGATTCATAACATTAGAGAACGAGTTCAGGGGATTGGTATTTGGGCATTAGGGCTTCTTATCGCTGCCGGCGGATGGTTGGTTCAAAGCAGTATTATTTTAACGGATGATCAAAAAATTTTCGTAATTCTTGGTATTATTGTCGCATTTATTGTTTTGCGTTATGTTTATCTTGAAGATCTTCGAAGGGGGTTTATTGGGCAACAGCGTGCAGCAGTTCAAATTGAAAGCGCTCTTAAACTTTTTACACCAGGAGCTTTTTGCGGTGAAGACACAATTTATCCAAAAAACTGGGAAAAGGCGGGTACGGAAGAAGGGGGTGGTAAATTCTTCAATTCAACGACTGCCCTTCTGTTTGTTGGCATTGCATTATTCACATTAGCCGTCCTGTTAAATGGGTGTTTTCAGGAGCACGTATTGGGTCCGGACTCTTATTCTTATCACTCGGCCCGATGGCACCAAAATTAATATATATTTATGAACAATCTGATAGTTAATATAATTGGGGGAGTTATTGTGGCCGTTTTAGTTTCATGGCTTGGGATAGGTAGAGGTAGATCGTCCGACGTACCTGGAACAAGTAGGGGGCGGTCGTCTACCATTGTTATCCAAAGTCCGAAAGCAAGAAAGACCGGAAAATGGATAATTATTATATCTGTAATATTGATAATCTGGGGGATTATGCTTTTTGGTAATAGTGCCAGCCAAGGTGCTGCGATTAACCTTAGCAAACCAAACGCTATATATGGATTAGGACTTTTGGAAATAGGAGGAGTCCTCTTTATAATAGGAAAAATTATTGCATGGTTTCAAAGGCCTTAAATCAGTAATAATTTTTTATTAATTAAAATAAACGACAATAAAACAGGGGAAATTAACTCTGTTTTATATTATTATTAACATATATTTATTTTCATGGTATACTTGTATAAGTTACAGAACTCTTTATTTAAGCCTATTATTAAAAAGGCTAAATATATTAGTTTGAGTTAGGCCGATGGTGTGGGGCTTGACTTTTTTGTCGCAAAGGAGTAATGTGCCAAGACCTTCAAAAAAAATAAAAAACCGCCTTTTGGCGGGAGATAGCAAAAAAGTGGCGATGGCCGGAATTGAACCGGCATAATTCCCGCCAGGAATTTTGACGATTTAGTAGATCGTTGCTCTATCCATTGAGCTACACCGCCCAAACAATAAGTGCACTGCTATCTCCCGTCAGCAGACGGTTTTTTCCAAAAAAAACCCGAAGCTTTGAGTTAAGCATCAATTTAATGGCTCGTTCCGTTAAGTTGTTATTTAATTCCTAAAAAGTAGATCTCCATTTGTTCAAGACCGGAGGTCTATTTTTTTATATTCGAGCAACCGCATTTAAGTATCGGTTAGAAAACCGATTATAACCTGCGATGGTTGAAAAAAATATCTCGGTTAATGATAACTGAAAAATCTTATCAACTTCAAATATTTTCCATCCTGGCACCTCGCCGCTTTCCGAATATCCGTTTATTTGGAATGCATCAACGAGTAGTTTGCCGGTATGTTGGTGGTAGTATAACGCCGCGGGGAGGATTGTTCTTATTCCCTGGGAATTATAATTAATTTTAATTTGCCTTTTTTCTTTAATGGCTTCTTTCAGATTTTCTATGTTTAGCATAGTAGTTGAAGAAGGAACGAACCATTAAATTGATGCTTAAAGCACAAAACCACCAAGCGTAGGTGCCCCGCCTTTCTGTTTTCACAGTTTGACGAGCGTTTGCAGCGCTCCTTCAAACCCAATCTAGGCTTGACGGAGCAACCACGCTTGATGGTCATCCCGTTTGTGGCTCTGTCGGGATAACAGTCTACGCCCCGCCTGCAAAGCGGGTCAAGTTTTCAAACAACCTTTTTCTTGCCATTATTTTAACATACTAAATGACTTCGTCAATAGGATTGATTGGTTATTTCATTTCATCCCCCCTCTTATTAGATTACGTAAAAATAGACGGAGTGTTACAGTTGACGGTTGTAACTTTTTTAATTATAATAAAGAAAGTTATTGTTTTTCCACTTCAAGATTTCTTTCTCAAAGATGTTCCATTCAAATCCTTCTTGGCGTGCTGAAATAAAAATACTGGCTTGCGCCAGTATTTTTATTTTCAGAATGAATGTTAGGAATCGGACTGGGTGCGAGCGAGATATGAGGCGAGGCGGAAGCCGAGACGAATAATCGAGCGACGCCGACCATTCGGGGAATGGTCGGCGGGCAACCCCGGACAAGGGAGGCCGACGCTTTTGCGGCGGCGGCCGACCGCGGAATTCCCTCCGCCCGTGCTGAAAATAAAATAGCGGCGAAAAGCCGTTATTTTTATTTTTAGGATTAGTTAGGGGTGGCAACTAATCAATTTATCCTTGGGCGATCACCAGGCCCCAGACCTTAGCAGCGCCGGCTGATTTTAGAACCCGCGCCGCTTCATTTAGCGTCGAGCCAGTGGTGGCCACGTCATCGATAAGCAGTATTTTTTTGCCGAAATATTTTTGAGCGAGCGGGGCAAAACAGCCGGCGATATTTTTTCTCCTATTTGCGCCGTCGAGTTTGACCTGCGGAGCGTTATGTTTGGCGCGCGATAATGTATTTTGATATTCCAGCCCGAGCTTTCGGGCAAAACCTTCGGCGATGATTTCCGCCTGATTGAAGCCGCGCCAATTATATCTTTTTCGGTGAAGCGGGATGGGCGAGACGATGAAATCGCGCAGATTTATTTTGTCCATTTTTTCTTCGGCCGCCAATTTCCGCGCGTAACGGCAGGCGATCTGGGCAAGTACTTCGCCTAATTCGCGGGCAAAAGAATACTTAAGTTTTCTGACGAGTTCGCCGATGACGCGGTCGGTGTAATCAGCGCAAACAAAAATGCCGTCCAAATGATAATTGGCGGCGCAAGATACGCAGGTTGATCCGGGCGGGTTAAATTTGCCGCAGAAGAAGCAATCGGTATGGCGACCGAGCGGCAATTTGAGCAGGCAATCCTGGCAAAGCCAGGTATCTTCCCTGCCGCAACCGGCGCACTCGATGGGGAAGAGAAGATTGAGTAATTCATTTTTCATGTAGTAGCGGGTAACGGATGGCATGATATTTGATACATGCTACCTGAAAAAATGATTACTTCAGCTGCACTTTATGCACCAATTTCGTGTTGTCATCCTGGAAAAACAGAGCGCTGCCGTCTTTGGTAACCGACAGATTGGACATGTTGAAGTTGCCATCAGGCACGGCGATCAGTTGTTTGGCGCCGGTTTGGATGTTTATTCGATAGAGATTGTCGGCGGTATTTTGGGCGGCCTCGGGAAAAAGTCCGGCGCCGGCGTCCAGCGTCTGAGGCACGCCGCAGTACATCGTGGTATCATTGGCAAAAGCGCATTTGCTCGCCCAGGTGGCGACGCCCAGATCCAGGCGGTTGGCGCCGATCGAATCTCCCTCGGCATCGACCGACCACAGCTCCGGCTTCATATTATTGGCGGAAGAATAAACGCTATAGGCCAGATGATCGCCGGCCGTGGACCATTCCGGCTGGAAGCCGCGGCCTTCCACCACGGTAGATTTGAAATTCTCGCCGTTTTTGCCGACGAAAAAAACTTCCTGGCGATCCAGATCGATTCCCTGGCTGTACATCGCGATCGTCTGATTGTTGGGCGACCAGGAATCGTAGACCGTGTCGCCGTTGGCGCCGATCTGTTCGATCGGCGTGGCGCCGGTTCCGTCGGCGTTGGCGATCGCCAGATAATTATTTTCCGTATCGATATTGGCGCTCTTCATGACGATCTGCGAACCGTCGGCGGAAAAATCAAATTCGCTCCAGAAGCTCGGTAAGGTGACTTGTTTTTTGGCGGTGAAGTCGTAAAGGATTTTGGAATTATCCGGATATTCGATAATCGCTTTGTCTTTCTGCGGCGCCCAGACGACATTGCTGACATTATAAAATATCTGGCTGGAAAGGGGAGTGACGTTGCCGCTGCTATCGACGCGATAAAATTTTCCATCATCTTGGTTGTAATATTGGACGCCTGAACCATTGGCGGATAATGTCGGGCTGACGGTCGGCGCCGAATTGATCGCCGGAGCTTGAGTCACGCCGCCGTTGGCTTTGGCGGCCGCGATGGGCTTGTTGCCGGAAATGGGGATGCCGCTCGGAGCCGTGGTGGCGATCGGCGTAACCGGAACTCCGACGCCGGCATTGGGAAGTTTTCCCGTACTGGTCGCCGTGGTCGGAGGTTTGGCCGGCGCCGCGGGCAAAGACGGTTTGACAAAAACCAGATAAAGCAAATACCCCAGGCCGATTACTAAGGCCAAAAATCCGATGATGATGAAAACTCTTTGATATTTAGCGAAAAAATTCATAAAATGATGAAATTTGAAATAATTAATTTGAAATTTTAGCGGCGGCGATGGGAAAAATCCGAATTTTCCGGTTGGCGGGCGAGGGATAATTTTCCCGTTATCAATTTCGGCGGATTATGCTATAATTTTATCAGGATGTGCTATAATACATTATATCGTATTATCGTCGGCATATCAAACATTTATTTATGGCTTTATTTTCATCAAGCAGCGCTTACGTCGGCGTGGACATCGGAGCTTCGGCGATCAAGATGGTGGAGCTGGAAAAAAAACAAGGCAAAATCGAATTGGTTTCTTACGGTTACAGTGAAAATATCCAAGAGGCTGCCGGAGACGGTTGGACCAAGAATACCGAATACGTCATCAAGGTGATCGACAAGATTTATAAGAAGATGGAAGCGACCACCAATTTGGCCGTGGCGACTTTGCCGGCCTTTTCGGTTTTTTCCTCGATTATCACTTTGCGCGACGTGGATAAGAACGGTTTGGCCGCGGCCGTGGAATGGGAGGCGAAGAAATTTATTCCTTTGCCGCTTGAGGAAATGATTTTGGATTGGAAAGTTATCGGCAATGTCAAAGATAAGGAAAAAAATAATACCACCGTTCTGCTCACCGGTTCGCCGAAAAATTTGGTAAAAAGATACGTGAATATTTTCCGCAAGACGCTGGTGAATCTGACCAATCTGGAACCGGAAACTTTCGCTCTGATCCGGGCGCTGGTCGGGTCGGATAAATCCACCGTGATGCTGGCCGAGATCGGCGCTGCCAACACGGATATTTTTATCGTCAAGGAAGGCATTCCGGTTTTGTCGCGCAGTCTGGATATCGGCGGCAAGACGATCAGCAAAGCGCTGGCGGCCTCCTTAAATATCAGCTTAGAGCGGGCCGAGCAATTCAAGCGCGACCTGGGCATCGTCGGCAATCAAGCCGGCGGCGATGTCATTCCCAAGACGATCGCCAACGCCATCGTCCCGATGATCGAAGAGGTTAAATATCTGCTGAATTTATATCAGAATAAGAATGCCGATAAGGTGGAAAAAATAATTTTATCCGGCGGTTCGGCTCTGCTGCCCAATCTGACTTCTTTCCTTTCGGAGAAACTCAATGTCACTGTCATTGCCGGCGATCCGTGGGCGAGAATTTTTTATCAACCGGAATTAAAGCCGATTTTGACCGAGATCGGCCCGGGTTTCGCGGTGGCGATCGGCGCGGCCTTGAGAGAACTATCCTGATTCTTAAAATAAATGGCGCGAGCCATCGCTTACAGCGGCGCGAAACAGTGAAAAACGCGAAGCAGCGCGGATAAGCTGTAAAAAAATTAATGTAAAACTGCCGTTGCCGGCAGTTTTATTTATTATCGTTAAGATTTTTTGCGCGGCGCTTTCCAGAAGATCGTGCGGGTGAACGACAGCTCGCCCATCAGCCGGCGCATCTTTTTCGCCCGGCCCGGGTGATAGCGATAAACGATCGGCTGGCTGTTGGGCAATTCCAGCTGGGCGATGGCCAGGTCGGTGATATTTTCCAAATATTTGATCACGGCGCGCAAGGTGTTGCCGTGGGCGACGATAATGACATTTTTGTTTTTTTTAAGCCAGGGCAAAATCTGTTTTTGAAAATACGGGATTAATTTCTTATAAACATCTTTCAGGCTGTCGCCGCCCGGCGGCCGGCCGGCAAAGCTGCGGCGCCATTCCAGAACTTTTTTCTCGCCGTATTTTTTACGAACTTCGTTTTTGTCCAGGCCCTGCAGGCGGCCGTAATATCTTTCATTCAAGAGCGGGGTCGAATAGATCGGAATTTCGTCTTTATCAAGTCTGGTGGCGTAACGGTCGTGATCGCCATCCTTTTTGGCGCGATGCAGGAAGATGCCGGTGCGATCCTGGCGCGAGATGATAATCAGCAGAGTTTCTTGGGCGCGGGTCAATTCGGAAGTGAAAGCGATGTCGAATTTGAAATTCCTCAATTCTTTGGCGTTCATTTCCGCTTCTTTGATTCCCCGGCGGCTTAAGGGCACGTCGACCCAGCCGGTGAATTTGTTGGCCAAATTCCAGCGCGACTGGCCGTGCCTGATCAAAATTAGATAGCTCATAAAATTATTATTTGCTTATATACTTATTTTATAACTTTTTAGCGATTTGGGTAAGGGCCGGCGTGTCAAATGATCCAAAAATGTAACCGTAGGCTAATTCGTTCTATGATTGGAAAATGTAACTTTGGCGGCGGGGTTTAAGGCTACGGTTTGGTTAATAATTATTCGGTTGGCGCGGCTGAGTTTTTCCAGTTTGGCGTTG
>DATJQC010000092.1:0-5513 GCA_035506055.1 Candidatus Nanoarchaeia archaeon
ACACGCCGACCAAAGGTCAGTATCTGCTGGATGGTATCGACGTATCGACCTTGACCGACGATAAATTGGCGGAAATCAGAAATTCCAAAATCGGTTTTGTTTTTCAAGCGTTTAACCTGCTGCCCCGCGCCACGGTGCTGCGCAATGTCGCCCTGCCTTTGATTTATGCCAACGTGGCCAAAGCTAAGCGGGAAGAGATCGCCAAACATGCCTTAAAGCAGGCTGGTTTGGACGAAGCGCGCTTTTATCATCTTTCCAATCAGTTGTCGGGCGGTCAGATGCAGCGCGTGGCGATCGCCCGCTCTCTGGTTAATAATCCGTCAATCCTTTTGGCCGATGAGCCGACCGGAAATCTCGATTCTAAAACCGGCGACGTGGTCTTGGGAACTTTCCAGGAGTTGAATGACAAGGGCCGCACGATTATCTTGATCACTCACGAACCTTACGTGGCCGAACACGCCGACCGGATCATTCAAATCAAGGACGGACAAATTTTAAGCGATACCCGTTCGCACCAGAAACGGATTATTAATAATCACGATCGCGCGGAGTAAAAAATTTCTATGCGGATTCAAGATTTATTCGAAGAAAGTTATAGCGCCCTGATCGGCAATAAAGTCAGAACCGGATTGACGATCCTTGGCATCGTGATCGGCATCGGTTCGGTGATTGCCATGGTGGCGATCGGCCAGGGTTCGCAGAATTCGATTCAGGCGAGCATCCAATCGATCGGCTCCAATTTATTGATCGTTACGCCGGGCGTGCAGCGCAGTTTCGGCGCCGGAGTCAGCGCCGGCCGCGGCAGCGCCCAGACCCTGACCCAGGCCGACGCGGACGCGCTCAAAGCCCAGCTCACCCAGACGGACGGCGTTTCGCCGGAACTTTCGCGGCGCTATCAAGTGGCCGCCAAAGGGACGAATACCAATACTTCCGTTTTCGGAGTCAGCGCCGATTACGCCATCGTGCACAATGTCAGTGTCGACTCGGGATCTTTTATTTCCGCCGAAAACGTGGATTCTTCCGCCAAGGTGGCGGTCCTCGGTCCGACTGCCAAAGCTGATTTGTTCGGCACCAGCACTGATCCGATCGGCCAGACAATCAGGATTAATCAGTTGATTTTCAAAGTGGTCGGCGTTACGGCCGCCAAGGGAGGAACCGGATTTAATAATCCCGACGATTATATCTACATTCCGATTTCCACCGCCGAACATTATTTGGCCGGCGCCACTTACGTTTCGCAGATTTCGGTCGAAGCCGATAGCGCCAATGATATGACCGCGGTGCAGCGGCAGATTACCGATATTCTGCTGCAGCGCCATAATTTTTCCGATCCGACTCAAGCCGATTTTACCGTTTTGAACCAATCGGACATTGTTTCGGCGGCTTCGGGCGTAACCAATACTTTAACCGCGCTTTTAGCTTCGATTGCCGGCATTTCTTTGGTGGTCGGCGGCATCGGCATTATGAATATGATGCTGACGACCGTGACCGAGCGCACCAGGGAAATCGGTTTGCGCAAAGCGATCGGGGCTACCCGCAACAATATCAATTCGCAATTTTTGACCGAAGCGGTGATGCTTACTTTCTCCGGCGGATTATTGGGAATAGTTTTGGGCTGGATTCTTTCCTTGCTGGTGACGAAATTCGCCAATATCGCGGCGGCGATTTCTTTTTCTTCGGTAATTCTCGCTTTCGGCGTTTCCGCGGCGATCGGCTTGATCTTCGGTTATTATCCGGCGCGCCGCGCCTCGCGGCTGAATCCGATCGAGGCGTTAAGATTTGAGTAATCGCCTATTAATTATTCGTTTTATGATGCGAATACTACAAATTTTACGCGAATACCGCAAATTATTTAACGAATTATCTTGATAAAATTCGTTAAGTTTATTCGTAGTATTCGCGCACAATTCGTAGGTTCGCATTATAGGCGAAATTTATTTTTTAATCCAAATATTTTATGAAGAAAAACATCATCATTTTAATCATCGCGATTATCGTCGCGGCCGGAGCCGGTTTTTTCGGCGGGATGCAATATCAAAAGATGGCCGGCGCGAAGATCGCCACTAATCAAGCGGCTAATCGCGGAAATTTTACCGGCGCTCGCGCGGGCGCCCGAACCGGGGCGAATGGCGCCGGTTTCACCAGCGGCCAAATACTTTCCAAGACCGACAACAGTCTGACGATAAAATTAACCGCGGGCGGATCGGAGATTGTTTTTCTGGCGCCCAGCTCGCAGATTATGCGGTCATCGACCACCACGATCGCTAATTTGAATATCGGCGATAATGTCATGATTACCGGCACGGCTAATTCCGACGGTACAATTACGGCGCGGACTATTCAAACGGGAGATTTCCGCTTTAACGGCAATCGGCCAGCCGAAGGACAGGGCAGTCAGACACCGGCTCAAGGCCAATAAATTTTTTAAAAGCCTCGCTGATCGGCGGGGCTTTTTAGTTGAAAAATTTGCCAATAAGTGATAGACTCGCCTTATTATGTTGGAAATAATAATTATCGCCATTGGAAAAATAAAGAACGATTTTTTTGCCGGCGCGATTGCCGAATATTTATCGCGGCTAAAACCGTACGCGGCGATAAAAATAATTGAGTTGGCGCCAGAATCTTTTAATGATTCGAGCCGGGAAAAGTCAAAAAAAACAGAAGGGGAGAGAATTTTGTCGACTTTGGAAAAATTCAATTCGAGCGATGTTTATTTGTTGCGCGAGCGCGGGTCGGAAATGGATTCGGTAAAGTTTGCCGGCCAGCTGGACAATCATCCGGGCAAGACTGTCTTTGTGATCGCGGGGGCGTTAGGCTTCAGCGAAGAGTTATTTAAAAAATATCGCCAGCTTTCTTTGTCTAAATTGACCTTCCCTCACGAAATGGCCAGATTAATTTTACTCGAACAAATCTATCGCGCCGTTACCATAATTAAAGGTAAAACCTATCATTATTAGAATTTTTAGTTAATATTAAATTAATTAATTTAAGAGCGAATAGTTCTTTTTTTGTTAGCTTTGTTGACAAATTGGATAAAGTGTGATATAGTACTATGATACGTAAATTGCTATTTCACAACTTAAAGAGGAGAGACCATGTGTGAATACAAGAGCGACTACGCGACACAGACTCAAATTTTAAAGACAGCGGAAGAAGAAAAATGGATACGGGTTGATTTCAACGAAGTCGAACAGAAGCTGGCTGAAACCAGATTCGGGTATGTAGCGGTTTTCTGCCGTAAAGTCGGTATTCCGGGATCTTGGGAGATTCTTATCGTTGATGACGATAAGAAGCAGTTGAGAAAGGCTAAACAAGAGATGATAAAGGTCATCAAAGAAGAGCCGGTCGAACGAGTATTCATTATAAAATCCTCAAGCCGGTTCGCCAAGGCGCACCTTAAGATCACCCCCTATCATTTTATTTCCTTGCGCCGCCCGCTACTTTGCAAAGTAAGTTATTAGTTTCATCCCCCAGCCTTATTTTTAAAAGGCTGGGGAGTTTTTTTGTTGAAAAATACGGTTCATTTATTTTTTCCCCGCTTTTTGTTAAAATAGTGTATAATATGTCGGAGAAGATATTTCAGGCTTTTTTGGAGTCGCCGGTCGGCATCTTGCGGATCGAAGCAAACGAGAATGAAATACGTTCAGTTTTGTTTGCCCACGAGAAGAAAAAGAACGGCCGCCAGCCAGCCGTACTAAAAAATTGCCTCAAGCAATTGAAAGAATATTTTTACGAGGGACGAAAAAAATTCACTCTGCCTTTGGAATTGAGCGGCTCGGCCTGGCAGAAAAAAGTCTGGCAGGAGTTAACGAAGATTCCTTTTGGTAAAACTGTTTCTTACGCGGAGTTGGCGGAAAAATTAGGCGGCAAGAAAATGGCCCGCGCGGTCGCCTCGGCTTGCGCCCAGAATAAAATTTTATTCATCATTCCCTGTCATCGGGTGATCGGTTCGCAAGGCGGTTTGACCGGCTATCGCGGCGGCTTGAAGCATAAAAAATGGCTCTTGGATTTTGAAAAGAAAGTGTAATTTAATGGCGCGGTCATCGTTAAATTAGTGAAAGTTTTAAATAGCTAAACTAATTAACCAATTAATGCCGATGTAAAATCGGCATCCCGACCTTGCGTCGGGACTAATCAACTAATTTATGGAACAAGAGCAATGCAATCATGGCGGCAAGTTCAAGATGATCGTAGTTTTGGTTTTGGTATTGGGCGCGATCTCCTTGGGCATCTTGGCGATTTTGCGCGACAAGATCATGCAGACGAATGATTATCAATTCACGGTGACGGCGGAAGGTAAAGTGACGGTGCCGCCGGATATCGCTACGGTTGATTTTAACGTCCAAAGCGTGGTCAGCAAAAATATCGGCGACATCGTCAAAGACGGCAATACCAAAATGAACGCGATCATCGCCGCGCTTACCGCCTTAAAGATCGACAAGGCCGATATCCAAACCACGCAATACCAGCTTAACCCAATCTATAATTATACGGTTTGCCCGATGAATTCAATCAGTTCAGTTCCGTGCCAGCAACAAAATGTTTTGCAGGGTTATCAGCTGACGGAAGGTGTAACCGTTAAGATTAGAGATTTGAACGTGGTAGGCGATGCGATTTCGCAAGCCATTGCGGCCGGCGCCAACCAAACCGGCGGAGTCAATTTCACGATCGATGATCAGAATAAATTGAAAGCCGAAGCCCGCGCCGACGCGATCGCCAAAGCGGTGCAGAACGCCAAAGACATTGCCGCCGAATCCGGTTTGAAATTGGGCAAATTAATTAATGTTTCCGACAGTTCGAATTTCGTGCCGATATATGCCAATAGCATGGATATGAAAGCTTATGCCGGCGGAGGAATAGCTGCCGCGCCCGCGCCCGCGATTCAAAGCGGTTCGCTGGACATTACCGACAACGTAACGTTGACGTATAAAGTGAAATAGATATAAGATAAAAAGAGTCCCTCACTATTTTCGAAGTATTTCGAAAATAGTGAGGGACTCTTTTTTTGTTCTTTGCTCTATGCTCTTATGCTCTATGATTTAATTTCGATAAATTCTCAAACTATTTCCAATCACCGTGATATCCGAGCAAATCATCGCGAAGGCGGCGACGATCGGATTGGCTAGTCCGAGGATGGCGAGCGGAATGGCGATGACGTTGTAGAAAAAAGCCCAAAATAAATTTTGACGGATGATGCCGAAAGTTTTGCGCGCCAATTTGATCGCTTCGACGATCTTGATCGGCTCATTTTTCATGATAATGATATTGCCGGCCTCTTTGGCAATATCCGCGCCCGCGCCCATCGCAATGCCCAGATCAGCCTGCACCAAAGACGGCGCGTCGTTGATGCCGTCGCCGGCAAAGACCACATTCTTGCCGCCTGCCTGAAGTTCTTTGATTTTTTTCTGCTTGTCAGCCGGTAGAACTTCGGCGAAGAAATTATCAACTGCTAAGAGCGAGGCGGTGAAATGCACGGCCGCTTCGCGGTCGCCGGAAATAATGATCGAACCGAT
>DATJQC010000093.1:0-24280 GCA_035506055.1 Candidatus Nanoarchaeia archaeon
CATTTGGCTGAAAAGCTGGGGTAATACCGATACCTGCCTGCCGGTAGGCAGGTACGATACCCGCCTTCGGTCGCCGTAGCGACCTACGGCGGGCAAAGCCCGCAAGTAGTCGCGAAGGTGACCTTCGGTCGCTGAAGCGACCTACGGCGGGCAAAGCCCGCCACCGGCGATTTGATCAAAAATCTGAAATATAATTTAACAATATTTTTTCATTAAGGCAAGACGATTGACTGTTTTTATTTTTTAAGATAAAGTGAAAGTGCCTGGGACGATTTTATTTCTTCTTTGCGTTCCAGGCTTCTTCAAAAAAGGGCGGGGGAGGGAAGGACATCGACTTCCCTCCCTATATTAAAAGGAAAAATATATTTTTTCAAAATGCGAAAAACCGTACTGGCAGGCACGAAAGGTTCGATCCCTTTCAAGACGGTTGTTTTGCGCGGAAGTCCTCAAACTCCTTCTTCCGCGGAAACATCGCATTTTGCCCGAGGGAGAGCGTTGCTAAACAGACGCCTCCCTCTTTTTCTTTTGGGGAAGAAACAGAATGATCAGCGAAGCAATAATAATCAGCAAACTGAAAATTTGCGGCCAGCGATAGCCGAAAAAATAAGCAGTCGTATCGGTGCGCAAGAATTCCGTGGAAAATCTCAACGTCGAATATAAAATCAAGTAGGTCAGGAAAATAATCTTATAGTCAGTCCGTTTTTTTTTGAGAAATTGGATGACAATGATCATTAAGATCGCGAAAATCAAAAGATCGCCGAGCGATTCGTAAAGAAAAGTAGGATGAAAATAGCCGAAGGAAAGATAATTGTCGGGACGGTTCATGAAATTAATCGGAATTCCCCAGGGCAGATTGGTCGGCGTGCCGAAAAGTTCCTGGTTGAAATAATTTCCCCAGCGGCCGATCGCCTGCCCCAAAGCGATGCCGGGCGCGAAGACCGCGGTCAGCAGCCAGAAATTGACTTTTTCTTTCCAACAGAAATAAATCAAGACCAAAGCGCCGGCGATTAATCCGCCGTGGATGGCGAGTCCTCCTTGCCAAACTTTCAAGATGTTCCAATAATCCTGGCTATAATAATTCCATTCCAACAAGACATGGTAAAGGCGGGCGCCGATGATGCCGGCGATGATCATCCAAAACGACAAATCAAAAATTTTATTCGGCGATAGGCCGAATTTTTTGGCCAGCTTCAAGGAGACGGTCAGGGCGGCTAAAATTCCTAAAACCACGAAGAGGCCGTACCAATAAACGCGCAGCGGCCCGAAAGCGATTAGGATCGGCGTTGGCGAAAAAGTGTGGAGGAAGTTGAACATATCGTGTAACACGTAACATGTAGCACATAACATCAAGCACTAAAATGCGACCGAGATTATTTATAGTTGTTTGCTGAATGATACCTGCTACTTGATACTTTTTAGGCTAAATAATTCTTCTTTTATTTTGGCCTATTATCAGCGGAAAGTCAATAAAGATAAAGATCATGGAGCATAGAACATAGAACAAAGAGCAAAGATCAATAAGTGTTCTTTGTTCCATGTTCTTATGATATAATGAATATATGAATCTCAATAATATCAAACAAATGAAAAATTTGGATCCGGGCCGCGTGGCGGATTCGATTGGGCTTTTATCAGAACAGATTAAGGACACGATGAAGCAGGCGGAAAGTTTGAAATTTCCTCCGGCCTACAAAAAGATCGATCGCGTCGTGGTCAACGGCATGGGCGGTTCGAATCTGGGCGCGCGCATTGTCGCCTCGGTTTTCAAAGACGAGGCCAAAGTGCCGATTTTGATCGAGCCCGGTTATTTGGTTCCCGCTTACGTTGATCAAAATACTCTTTATATTATTTCTTCTTATTCGGGAAACACCGAAGAGCCGCTAAGCACGTTTGCCGAGGCGAAAAAGCGCGGAGCGAAGATCACCGGCATTACGGAAAAAAGTCAAAAAAATAAGCTGGCAGAAATATTTAAGAAAGAAAAATTGCCGATCTTTGTTTTTGATCCCCGGAAAAATCCCTCCAATCAACCCAGATTGGGAGTCGGCTATGCCATCTTCGCTCTCCTGGCCGTGCTGGCCCGGTCCGGCGTGATAAAAATTGATCAGCGGGAAGTCACCCGGATTATCGATTCTTTGAAAAAAAATAATTTCCAACTTGATTTATCGGTAATTGATCGTAAGAATTTGGCCAAACAGATTGCCCAAAAAATTCACGGCAAGGAAATTATTTTGGTCGGCGCGGAATTTTTGGCAGGAAATTTGCATGCGCTGCGCAATCAGTTTAACGAAACGGCTAAAAATTTCGCCGCTTATCTGGTTTTGCCGGATTTGAATCATTATGCCCTGGAGGGTTTGGCGCATCCGGCCAGCAATAAAAAAGATTTGATTTTTATTTTTTTCGCCAGCGATTTATATCACCCGCGGCTAAAAAAGCGTTTGCGGCTCACCGAGGAGATCGCGCGGAAAAATAAAATAGCCGCGTTGGAAGTTAAACTGGAAAGCCAGGCCCGGCTCGGAGCCGCGGCCGAATTGCTGCAGCTTGGTTCCTGGCTCACCTTTTATCTGGCTTTGTTAAATAAAATTAATCCGGCGGAAGTGAAATGGGTGGACTGGTTTAAGAAAAAGTTAGCTTGATATTTTATTCCCCTCTATTAACCTGCCTGCCGGCAGGCAGGGAGGGGTGGACCGCCCCGGGCGGGACGGGGTGTGTTTAATTCATAGCGTTAAATTTTGATTTTATGAAGATTTATGTTTGCAACATCTGCGGCGAAGTTTATTTGGGAACTAATTTGCCGCCGTCCTGCCCCTTTTGCGGTGTCACGGCTAAACAGCTGCGGTTCGCCCATGATTGGGAAGATGGCAATGTTGGCGTGGTTTTGAGCGAGAAAAGCAAGAAGAATCTGGAAGAAGCCTTGCGATTGGAATTATCCAATACCGCATTCTATTTTTGCGCGGCTGATAAATTGACTAATAAAGAAGCCTCGAAAATGTTTAAGGGTTTGGCCAAAGTCGAGCGCGAGCACGCTTCGGTTTTCCGCAAATTACTCAAATTGGAATCCGTGCCCGAAATAAAAGAAGAGTGCCCGGCTGATCCGGCTGATTGCATTGAGCAGTCATATCAGCGGGAAACCCGCGCGGTGGCTTTTTACTCCAAGGCTCTGGCCGAAGCCTCGGAAGCACGGATTAGGGAAGTCTTCGAAGCGATTATGAACGTGGAAAAAGATCACATCGCTTTGGACGAGGAGATGAAGAAAAAGTTTGAGAAATAATTTTTTAAAATATGCCGTAGGAACGCAAGATTTTGCGTTCCTACCAAAAATTTTATGACGCCTAAAGAATACGATTTTTCCAAGGTGACGGGAATTTCCCAGAAAACTTTGGATATTCATTACAACAAACTTTATAAAGGCTATGTCGCTAAGGCCAACGAGATTCATGACAAATTACACGTCTACGGCACGGGCGGCGGCGACGTGGAAACGGTGAATCCGACTTTTCATGATCTGCGCTCTTTGCGCGACGCGGAAACTTTCGCGGTCAACGCGGTTTATCTGCATGAGCATTATTTCGATGCTTTGGGCGGCGACGGCAAGCCGGGCGGCGCCTTGAAAAAAGCCATCGAAGAAAAATGGGAGAGCTATGAAAATTTTGAACGCTATTTCAAAGCCTCTTGTCTCGCGGCTCGCGGCTGGCTGGTTTTATCCTACGATTGCCAAGCCGAGAAAATTAAAATTTATATGGCTGATGTTCATAATCAGGGCGCAGTCTGGGGCGCCGAACCCATTTTAGTCTGCGATTGTTATGAGCATGCCTATTTCATCGACTACGGCTCGGACCGCAAATCTTACATCAACGACTTCTTCAAGAATCTTAATTGGGACGTGCTGAATAAGAAATATCAGGAAGCGATAGGATAAAAAATTCCCCTCTTGGGAAGCCCGTCTCGCCAAGGCTTCGCCGAGGCGGAGGTGCCGAGCCCGGCGAGGCGGGGTGGGTCTATTTCTGACAATATTATAAAAAAATTCTATTTATTTACTACTTATTTTTTAAATTTGGGTAAACGGTCTGTTTGACTTGAAAAACTCATTGTGCTTAAATAATAAGTCAGATCAAAGAATGAACATTAAACATTTTAAAGGAGGATTTGGTGAGAAAAAATAAACAAAGAGACGGAACAGGAGAAGAAGAGTCTTATTTGGTGAAAAGCCATATTTTGGGTCATTCACTGTCAAGTAACTATCTCCGGGCTGAAGATTGGTTGGAGATTATCGGAAGTCTGATTGAAAATTCCTTGCCGATTCTCAAAGAAACGATCTGTACCAAAACTATCGATGAGCTTATCTTTACCCGGCATCTTCAAAGAGTTGATTTGGAGTTGGATTTGAATGTGGAAACAGCGGGTTGGGAAAAATTTCTTGATCGTCGGCTCACATATTTGGGGGTAAAATATGGGGCTATTGGCTCGGCGGAAATTTCCCCAGTCAAGGGCGATGTTTTTAGCCAGGCGCAGCTGATCCTCGCTGAGAGTGGCCAAATGTATTTATTCTTTGTTCGTCTGGTCAGGGTGAAGAAACCAAATTCGCGGGACGATAACGCGACGGTCAGGGAATGCCATGTCATTTCAAAGACAAATGATTGGCCAAAATTTGAAAAAAGCTTTAAGTCTCTGGCGGCGGCCAATCCTGATTTTTGTCCAAGCATCGTTCGCAGCGGTTTTGACCCGGTCTATTTGAAGCTTGGCGGAAAAGAACGGGAATTCAAAATGTTAATGAAATTTAAAGAAACATGGGAGAGGGCGGTCTGTCAATAAACTCTTCGTGAGTTGAACGAGGAGGACTATCATCATGATAGCCTCCTTTTTTTATTTCCGTAGTCCCTAGGGGAGTAGTCGCAGTCGCTCTCCGCCCTGGGCGGATCGCTCCTTTGTCCAGGGTTGCCCGTTGACCTGCCCCCGGCAGGTCAACGTCGCTCGATTATTCGCTCCTCCTTCCGTCGGCGCTCATATCTCGCTTGCAACCAGCTTGTCCGCCTTGGGCGGGTTCGACTTCATTTATAAGTTGGTCCCTGGGAGCTCCGCGTTCGCTCGGCTTCCGCCTCGCTCTCTTGTCCTAGGTCAGCGGCGGCCATTCCCCGAATGGCCAGCGTCGCTCGACTGCCGTTCGCTCGTTCCTTTATATAAAGTGACAAGTCAAGGTCGCGCTCGTGTCGCTTCCGCTCCACTCACTTGCCCCGAGGCAGCGGCAAGCATTCCCCGAATGCTTGCCGGACGCTCGACTGCATTTTGCGCCGACGGAAGCGGGTATTTATCGCGCTCGTTCGTCGCCGGAAAGCTCCTCACTCGCTTGTCCAGGGTTGGCGGTGAGCATTCCCCGAATGCTCACCGATCGCTCGGCATCTGTTTGCTCGTTCCCTCGCAAACCTTGCCTCGCTTCCAACCAGTTCGACTCCCCACCTTGAATTATTTACGAAATAAAATAATCCCCGATAAAAATCGGGGATTATTTTATTTCGTAAGTAGTCCCTAGGGGAGTCGAACCCCTCTTACCAGGATGAAAACCTGGTGTCCTAACCGATAGACGAAGGGACCCTTCTTCGCTCCGCCAGGGGCGGAGCTTCGCAGGGCAAGCCATTCGGACTTGCGGCCTCCAATTTTCAATTTTAAATTTTCAATTTTGAAAATTTTCTAAAATAAAAATCCGCTTAGGGCTGGATTTTTCACTAAAACTATGATAATACTATAATCCATAATATGCTATTAGTCAAGGATTTTGAAAATTGGAAAATTTAGTAATTATTTCAAAATTAAAAATTAAAAATTCCATGATAATATTGGGTATTGAAACAAGTTGTGATGAGACCGCTGCCAGCGTTGCCGAGGGCCGCGGCGACAGTGTTAAAATTTTGTCTAATGTCGTGTCTTCGCAGATCGAAATCCACAAGAAATATAACGGCGTGGTGCCGGAAATTGCGGCCAGGGAGCATATTTTGAATATTTTGCCAGTGATCAATGAGGCTTTGGAAAAGGCCGGTATTGAAAAGAACGAAGCCGAGAAGAAAATTGATGCGCTGGCAGTGACGGCCGGTCCGGGGCTGATTACTTCGCTTTTGGTGGGAGTGGAAACGGCGCGGACTTTAAGTTATGTTTGGAAATTACCAATCGTGGCGGTTAATCATATTGAAGGGCATGTTTATGCCAATTTTATCGGCAAGGAAAAGATAAAATTTCCAGCCTTAATCCTTACGGTTTCCGGCGGACATACGATGTTAATATTAATGAAGGGCCATGGCAAATTCCAGGCGATCGGCGAAACGCGCGATGACGCGGCCGGCGAGGCTTTTGATAAGGCGGCCAAACTTTTGGGCTTAGGCTATCCGGGCGGGCCGATTGTTTCGAAGACGGCGGCCGAATTTAAAAAAGTTAGTGCGGCAACGGCCATAACACACCCCGTCCGGCCAGGGGCCGTCCACCCCTCTCAAGAGGGGAATATAATTCTGCCGCGGCCGATGTTGAATGATCCTAATTTTGATTTTTCTTTTTCCGGATTGAAAACCGCGCTGCTTTATAAAATTCAAAAAGATAAAGATTGGAAAAATAGAATTCCGGAATATTGTCATGAATTCGAGCGGGCCGTGGTCGAGACTTTGGTCGGCAAGGCAGTGAAGACGGCGAAAAAATATCAAGTTAAAACGATGATGCTTGCCGGCGGCGTTTCCGCTAATTTGGTTTTGCGGGAAGAATTCCAAAACGCCGCGGCTAAACTCGGCGTGGCTTGTCATATTCCGCCCCTGGAGTATACTACCGATAACGCGGCGATGATCGCCGTGGCCGGATATTTCCGCGCTCGCGCCAAAAAATTCACGCCTTGGCAAAAATTGAAAGCCGAGGCGAATCGGGAATTAAGATGATTTAAAAGGAGTGCCTATGATTATTAATCGCGCTGACATGCTCAATCTTGTTCCGCCGCCGGAGCCGCCTGATCGCGTCAAGAAAACAAAAGCCGCGGAAAAAACGAAAGACAAGAATCGTCGCGAACCTCCGCCGGAGTTAGTTAATCGAAAGAAAGAAGAAGAGAAAAATCAGCTTCGCGGCTCTTCCGATCAAGTCGGAAATTTTATCGACCTTGAGGCTTAAAACTTTCGTTCGCTCGGAGCGGAAGTTTTTTTATTTGACAAGTTTATTCACGGCGGTATAGTGAACAAATTAGGATGGTTGTTCCTTTTCAATTAACGCTCTTTACTTTAACCGTCACGGGAGGATTGCTATGTTCAAAAATAAGACCGTTCGATTCGTTTTGATCGCCTTCGGCGTTATCGGAGCGGCTTTTCTTATTTTGGCTTGGGATTGGTATAAAACACCGTTAAAGAAATTTTTTGCCGCTCCGGCCGAACAGCCTTATTTTTTGGTAATGGGCCAGCACTTAACCGCCTACCATTACCGGACTTTATTGGGCGCGCATTCCACTTACCGAATTCTGAATACGGGCATGCTGGTCGACAGCAGAAGTTTGGCCCAAGTTATTTTGCCAATGATGCCCACGGATCAAATCGAATATCGTCTGGCAGTATCGCCGCAGGGAAAAATTTTCTATACCAACGCGGCGGATTGCGAGATTCATAAATTCGATTTCAAAACCAAGCACGATTTGCCGGCAGCCATTCTCGGCTATTGTAGCACCAATCCAGTCTGCTCGCATGATGGCCGCGTTCTTCTTTCCGAGGCCAATCCTTCAGGGATCCACGATATTTACGCCGTCTGGCAGGATAGCCTGACTAATATTCCTTGTCGGTTGACCAACGGCTTGACTTTTTGCGGCAGTCCGTCTTTTTCGTCCCGCGATGATTATTTTGTTTTTGATTGCCGCGATGCCAATAATTATTGGAGTCTTTGGATTTATGACAATAAGACGCGCGAACAGCGGCCGCTGATTCAGGGCGATGAATTGGAAAGTCATCAGCGACCGGCTTGTTCGCCCGTTTCAAATTGGATCGCGTATCAAAACAATATCGGGTCTTCGATCGGGATCAAGGCTGCCTTGCTTGACGGTAAACGTCGGGTGGTCAAAATCATTTCGGTTCTGGCGGGCGGCGGAAAAAACTTGAATCCGGCTTGGACGCCGGATGGAAAAAAAATTATTTTTCAGCGACCGGACAGCGCGTTGGTTCCCGATACTTTCTTTTTTTCCTACGCCGGAAAAAATTATTTCAAGGAAATTTCCAAGACGATCTATTTTAGCCATATTTTTCTCGCGGATTTTAATCCGGATTTTCCGCAAAGGGCTAAACAAATCGAAATTAAGGGATGCTTGGGCTGCGCCGATCCGGTCTGGCTCCCTACCGCCCGGGACTCGGTGGCCGATTGGGTGGCAAAGTTTTTTGCCGAAAGACAGCCGGGCGTCGACAGTTTGAGGCGGAACTCCAATTAACAAAAAAAACGCTTATCAATAACATGGTAAGCGTTTTTATTTTCACGAAATTATTATTTTGTCAAGATTGACAGAATTATTTAAACATTGTAGGGTCAAAATAGATTTCCCTAACGGGAGCCCCGCGAGGGGTTTTGTTCATTATTTTTTGCTTTGCCATTTTGTTATTCTCTTTTACTTTCTCCCCATTCCTTGACTTCCTTTGCCTAAAACATTTTTTTTCTTTATACTTTAAGGAGACCTCCATGAATATCACTATTGCCAAAAAGTCCGGGAGACCAAGAAATCCAACAAACTTTTTTAACAATATGCTAAGCAAAAAAATAACCCGGGGATTGCCGAATTTGACCAAGAATTTTAAGCCGCGAGGGCCGGACAGAATGGGCCAGCCGTCGAGAGCTTTGCATTTCGGCGTCATCAAGGCCGAGGGCAATCCGAAAGTAATCGCCCAAAGGGTAAGAAAGATTTATATCAAGGCATTGGCGGCAAAAAAGAAAGCGGGCAGATGATTTTAATTTGGGCAACCTCTTTTTCAAAGAGCGGTTGCCCCTTTTGTTAATATGAAAAAAAATGAAATAATCGCGGGCGCGGAGAATAATAGGGAAGCCGCGCCGGAAAAAAGACAATCGGTTACGGAAATTTACCGGGCCGCGCTGGTAAAAAAGGCCGAATATGACAACGAAGTGGCGGAAGATTTGGAAAATTTGGCGCCGCGGAAACTTTTGGACAAGCTGATCGGCAATTTCCCCACCAGCCTGAAGGAAATGATGATTGAGGACGCGAAAGTTTTGCTCGACCGCCTGGAAAAAGGCACGATGAGGGCAAGGGACGTGAACGCCGATATAAAAAATATGGCGAAGAGGGCGAGAGAATCTTACATCGACGGTTACGGCATGCTTGACGAAGAGTACGGGAAGATGGCGATTATGAACGAAACCGACCGGCTATTGGGCGCCAAAGAAAAAAGTCCGGAAGTTTTAAAACAGGTCGCGATCATCAATATGGATGTCA
Source organism: Candidatus Nanoarchaeia archaeon (assembly GCA_035506055.1). Taxonomy (GTDB): domain Bacteria; phylum Patescibacteriota; class Patescibacteriia; order Patescibacteriales; family WJLG01; genus JAQTUZ01. Next base: position 9,434 of record DATJQC010000093.1, read on the forward strand.
ACGCGCTCAAAGCCGTTAACGAATTGTCTGGTTACGCGGCCGGCGACGAATATCTCGGCTTGGTCGTCGATGTTTTGCAAGGCGGCGAGCTGATCGCCTGGTCGCAGGCGCGCCGGCTGAAAATCATCCCGATTCACCGGAGCGGCGATGAATTTTATCTGATCGTCGTGAGCGAACAGGGAATGGCCGTCGAAGACGGGGATTTGGAAGATTTGCAGGAGCTGGTGGAAAAAAAGGTGCGGAGCAACCGAAGCGCGGGCGCCCTGCTTGATTTAAGCAAAAAAGAAATTCTATACAAACTTTATAAAACGGAACAGGAGTCGGCCGATGAGCTGGTCGAAAAGCCAAACCCGGAACTTTTCCGCCGCTTGCGCGAGCAAATTCCCGAAGGATTCGAATTCCGCGCCGAAATCGCCACCGGCGCGATCAATCTTTATGACGCCCTGGCGATGGACACTAATAAAAAAAATGTCATCAAAGACGCGGACAGCCATGAGAAACGGCTGGGCAAGATGCTGGGTTCCTTGAAGGATGTCAGCGAAAGCGAGATGAAGAAAAGAAAAATAACAGCCAGGAGCGAAATGAAAAAAAGCAGCAACTCATACGAAAGCATGATGGCCCGGCTTTATAATTTCCGCGAGGCGGGCATTTTGAAGATGAAAGAAAAGAGAGAAGCGGCGGAAAAAGAATTGGCGGCGGAAAAAAAGAAAAACGCCGAACGGCAATTATCGCAGCGAGAGCTTAACGTTTTGAACGAGGAAATTATCGGCTTGCTGAAAGCCGGCGCTGAACAGCAGGCGATCGCCGAAAAGGAAAAAAGAAAAGCCGAGGTTGAAAAAAAATTAAAGAAATCAGAGCAAGCCAGGTAAAATTAAAGTTTGGGAATAAAAAAATACGCCAGATGAAATTCTCGGCGTATTTTTGTTGAATATTATTTTGCCGGGGCGGTGATTTCAACTCGTTATCTTTTTGCTCTTTTTTCAACTTTCAAAACATTGATCGTCGTGTCGATCACCGTATCGGGGATGAGCGAGATCGAATCAATGCCGAGTTTGACTAAAAATTCGACGAAGTCGGGATAATCGGACGGCGCTTGGCCGCAGATGCCGACTTTGGTTTTGGTTTTATGGCCGACTTCGATCAATCTTTTAATCAAGATTTTCACCGCTTCGTTTTTTTCATTAGAAACGCCGGCCACGCCGAGCATCGCGCCGGAATCGCGATCAATGCCCAAAGTCAATTGCGTCAAATCATTGGAACCGATGGAAAAACCGTCGAACTCGGCCGCGAATTTTTCCGCCAAGATGATGTTGGCCGGAATTTCCGCCATCACGTAAATCTGCAAACCGTTCTTGCCCTGGATTAAGCCGTGGCGGGCCATAATCGCTTTGACCCGCTGGCCTTCTTCGACGGTGCGGCAGAAAGGAATCATGATTTTCAGATTCGTCAACCCCATCTCGTCGCGGACTTTTTTCATCGCTTCGCATTCCATATCGAAAGCCGGGACAAAGCGGGGCGTGTAATAGCGATTGGCGCCGCGCCAGCCGATCATCGGATTGGATTCGACCGGCTCGTATTCCTTGCCGCCGATCAAGTTGGCGTATTCGTTGGTCTTAAAATCGGACAAGCGGACGATGCAATCTTTGGGATAAACCGAGGCGGCGATCATCGCCACGCCCTCGGCCATCTTGTCGATGAAAAATTGCCGCTTGTCTTTATAAGGGAAAGTTATTTTTTCGATCTGGGTTTTCACTTCCGGAGTTTGCTTGTTGAAATTTAGCAAAGCCAGCGGATGAATTTTAAGCGAATTGTTGATGATGAATTCCAATCTGGCCAAGCCAATGCCGTCGTTGGGGATAAAAGAGGTTTGAAAAGCCAAATCCGGTTCGGCGACGTTCATCATAATTTTCGTTTTCGGCCGCTTGAGATTTTTTACATTGCGCCGGGTCACTTTGAACGGCAGGATGCCCTTATAGACATAACCGTGTTCGCCTTCGGCGCAGTTGACGGTAATTTTCATGCCGCTGGATAATTTACGGGTGGCGTTGTTGGTGCCGACGACGCAGGGAATACCCAATTCGCGGGAAACGATCGCCGCGTGGCAGGTGCGCCCGCCTTTATCAGTAACGATGGCGGAAGCGATTTTCATAATCGGTTCCCAATCCGGATCGGTCATATCGGTTACCAAAACTTGGCCCGGCTTGAAAGTCCGGATGCCGGAAACATTTAAAATTTTATTGACGACGCCGGCGCCGATTTTGTTGCCGACCGATTGGCCCTGGACAAAGACTTCGCCGCTTTTGACAAGTTCGTATTTTTCGATGAGGTTCGGATCTTTGACGCTCTCGACGGTTTCCGGGCGGGCCTGGATGATATAAAGTTTTTGCTCATGGCCGTCGAACGCCCATTCGATATCCATCGCCTTCCGATAATGTTTTTCGATTTCCATCCCCCATTTGGCGAGTAGCTTAACATTGGCGTCATCGAGAGAAAATTTATTGCGCTCGGAAATCGGGACAGAAATATTTTTGGTGGGATGGTTGCGGTCGGCATCGTAAATTAGGCGCAGATCTTTTTTGCCCAAGGCGCGGGAAATGATCGCGCCGGTCGGCTTGAAGACGTAGAATTCATCCGGATTGACCCGGCCCTGGACGATATTTTCACCCAAGCCGTAGATGGAATGAATGAGAACCGTATTTTTGAAACCGGATTCGGTGTCGATGGTGAACATCACGCCGGAAGAGCCGATATCGGAACGAATCATTCGTTGCACGCCAACCGATAAAGCGATCTTGAAATGATCAAATCCCTTGTCGTGGCGATAAGAGATGGCGCGATTGGTGAACAGCGAAGCGATACATTCCTTGACCGCCAATAAGAGATGCGCGTCGCCGCGGATATTTAGAAAAGATTCCTGCTGGCCGGCAAAGGAAGCATCGGGCAAGTCTTCGGCCGTGGCCGAGGAGCGCACCGCGACATCCAAAATCGGCCGGCCTTCGGACTGGCAGAGCTTATGATAAGCGCTGAATATTTCGCGGTCCAAAGCCGCCGGCAATTCGGCGCGCATAATTGCGTTGCGCACCGCTTTGCCGTGCGCCATCAGATTGGTCACGTCTTTGGTATTCAAGTCTTTAAGGATTTCCTTGATTTGCTTCTTCAATCCGGTCTCGTCCATAAAATACCGGTAGGCATCGGCGGTGATGGCAAAACCGTTGGGCACGCGGATTTTTTTCTTAGTGAGTTTGGAATACATTTCGCCGAGCGAAGCGTTCTTGCCGCCGACCTGCGGCACATCCTTGATGCGGAGTTCGCTGAAAAATTTGACGAATTTAGACATAGTTAAGAATTATGAATTAGGATTTACGATTCAAGAAGCTCTTGAACCTTAATTTATAAATCTTAGATTTTTATTTTCTCACTCCATCCATAAATATATGGGATTTTCCAATATTCACCACTGAGTACTTTTAGAATCCCGATTATACATATGATGAAAGTAGCCAGAATTAAAAGCATGCCAATGGGAGGAATCCACATAAACCAACCGAAGATGCTTAAAATAAATTCCATTACAAACAAGACCAAGCCTTGCTTAGCATGAAATTGACAGAATTTTGAATCACGTCTTAATAATAATGGGACTAAAAATAAAATATTAACGTAGGAAAAAAGTGCAGTGTATTTATTGTCTAGCGCATCGCGGTCGTCGGCTGACATCGGTGCCGAAGGATTATGCGGCGTTTGGTTTTCTTCTGCCATAAAAATTTTGGTTAAGAGTTAAACTACAATATTATTATAGCATAAAAATATGTTATAATTGAATAATACTAAATACTAAACGATTAACGCTGAATTTTAATTGACAAAAGTAAGATTAGGGCATATTTTAGCATTTAGCATTAATCATTCAGCTTTTTTTTGCTGGGGTGGCGAAACGGTAGACGCACTTGGTTTAGGGCCAAGCGCCGCAAGGCATGGAGGTTCAAGTCCTCTCCCCAGCACTTAGTAATAGTTAAGCTCTTTTAAAAATTTTTCAAGAGAGATTATTCAAAAAAATTATATCCATGGGCATAACGATTAAAGAGTGTGTTCATTTTTTGGATATTGATTATATTCATGCATGATAGTAATATATTAATGTATAAACATGATTAAAATAATATACTTATTTAGTCAAATTAGAGTGGGTAACCCGCGATGAAACGTGCTTGAAATAGTAGAAATTAAATCCTGCTCAATTAGAAATTTCTAATATTATAAGTTGATTATAGGAATGCTGTTATAGGTTTAAAAAATTCGCAAAAAAATAGCGACAATTTCATGCCTTAATAGAATAATATGTATTGTAAAAATTGTGGGCAAAAAATTGAGGAAGGACATTTATTTTGTAAACACTGCGGTACGGCCACGGCCAAAGCCGCTGTGTCGAAAAGGGATATTGGTACATGGTTTAAAAAACACAAAAAAGGAATATTGATAGGTTGTGGCATATTAGTGGTTGTTGTTATTGTTCTTGTAGTGATAGTGATTTTTTCAGGCAGCAATGATAGCACAAAAGACAATAGCCCTTCTTCTTCTATTAATTCTTCTATAAGCGTTCAAAACGCTGTAAGTGAAGCTATTACCGCGTTTAATTCTGCGTTAAAAGGCAGCTCTGTAGATCAAGACGCCATATCGTCTTACGTGGTGAATATTCTTTGCACAGATTCGAGTGGCAATCAACAGGGTGGCTCGGGAACAATTATTACGTCTGATGGCCTTGTATTAACTAACGCGCATATTATTCCTGTAGATAGTAACGGCAATCCGTCGTCTGGCGACTGTGTAGTAACATTACCGGATTCACAAGGTAAGGTTAAGAGTATTTATAGTGCCACACCAATAATTGTTCCTTCATTAAGTCAACAAGATGATATTGCTTTTTTGGATATTGACGGTCCTTACACTAACGACATTGGCATTACGCAGGGACAATGGCCGACAACATTCCCAGACTTTGGCGATGACGGCTGTGTGAATTTTAATCCAACCTTAGGTGAGAAGATTACCGTGTTCGGATATCCTCAAATCAGTGCTAATGGTAATTACCTGACAATCACTAGCGGTCAAGTAAGTAGTTTGCCGGATGATGGTACAATTATAACTTCCGCGAAAGTTGACCACGGATCATCAGGTGGATTAGCCGTAGATGAAAACGGTTGTATGCTAGGTATTCCGACAGCAATTTCCGGCCAAGACAATGAAAGCTTGGGAGTTATAACTTCCGATAATATAATTGCTAATTTTCTTAACAAGGCTTCCTCTACTTCCACGAATAATGGGTCAAGTAATTAAAAAATATTAGCAAAAACATTCTATGTATTGCACTACTTGCGGAACAAAAATTGATGACGGGGCAAAGTTTTGTGGTTCATGCGGTATTACCGTGGAGCCGGAAAAATCAGTCGCTAAAGTAGAATATTTTTCTATATCTTTCGGTCGTCTTATTTTACTGACCGCTTTGACTGGGGGCCTATATCTGCTTTATTGGTTCTATAAAAATTGGCAGGCGGTAAAAAAAGCCGAGGGTACAAATATATCTCCGTTTTGGAGGGCGGTATTTTCGATATTCTTCTGCTATGACTTATTTAAGAGGGTTTTACGTTCAGCAAAAAGCGAGGGCTATACAAAATCTTATTCGGCTGGGTGGCTTACGACCGCATATATAGCTCTGCTTTTTATAGAGAATGGATACTATAAAACAAATGTTAGCGATATAGGCGACCCTACATCGTGGGTATTTATGCTTCTTGTGCTTTTGTTTCTTGCTCCACTACCGTTACTACCTATACAACGAGCCATTAACTTTACAAACAAAAAAATGGGGCACGAGCGCACTACAATTTTTACAACAGGCGCAATGGTGCTAATAGTGATAGGAATTATTCTGCTGACCCTAATTGTCCTTGGGGCTTATGGTTCATCATCATAAAATATATGCCAATAATTTTTGGTTGGGGTAGACAAACTACATGGAAAGTCGGTCCAGTGTTCCGACAATTATGCAATCATTGCAAAAATGATGAGTATTGGATACTTATACGACGTACGACTTGGTTTACGTTTTTTTTCATTCCTATTATCCCTTATAAAACTCAATGGTGGCTCATATGCCCAATTTGCCAATATGGTTTGAAATTAGAAGCCGAGCAGGTTAAAAAACTACAACCCATAGCCGAAATCAATCAATTACTTGCGATGAAAAAGATTACCGAGCAAGAATATCAGAGCAGGATTGCATTATTGGAAGGTTCATCTTCAGCGCCGGAAAACCAGAACCAATTAATTGAGGAAAAAGCTGAAATAGCTCAAGAGGCAAAAACTAAAAGTGTATACTGCGATAATTGTGGTAAAGAATTAACGAGCGGTGGTCTTTTTTGTATTAACTGCGGCTCCAAGATTAACAAAACAACTATAGACACATGAATAAGTTACTCCACAATTTAGGACGCTACTGGTTTCTTATTCTTATTGGTGGCATTATTGTTTTTGCTATGTTTTCCGGCTCTGATAATTCACAGCCGCTACCACCGCCTTCGAGTTCTTCGCAATCTGCAACAGCTGATGCTACGGCCGCACAGTCAGTGCCGTCTACACCAGCCGTGTCCTTGGATAATGGGACAATACTTAAACAACGCTCGTACTATGTTCAGGGCGATGGAACTCTTGAGATAGACAATGGCACTGGCTCAGACGCAGTTGCAAAACTTATCGCGGACGGCACATCGGTATTTACGGTTTATATAAAAGCAGGTAGCAACTATACAATAAAAAATATTACCGACGGGACATATTGGCTAGCATTTGCTCTTGGTAGTGACTGGGATTCGACAACAAATACATTCAATCAGTCTGCTGGTTATTCTTCTTTCGCCGATACATTTGATTTCACCACAAGTAATACGCAATATACCACTTTCACGGTAACACTAAATCCGGTTGAGGGTGGTACCGCTCAAACTAATAATGTTGACCCACAACAGTTTAGCGCGTATTAATTATATAATCATTGGGCAAATAAAATAACTTAATTAAATGGCCTGTTCATGTGTGAGACGGCCTTTTTTTAAACAATTTTTTACTTGAAAAAAAGCCGATTATTAGCTATCATTAACTTATATTTATTAATAATCATTATGATATGTCTAAGGTTATCGTCGACAAAGAATTGATCGAGAAATTTTTGACCCGCGGCGTCGAGGCGATTTATCCTTCCGCCGATGCTTTCCGGGAAAAATTAATGTCCGGGGAGCGATTGCGGATTTATCAGGGTTTTGATCCGACCGGAAAATTTTTGCATGTCGGGCACGCGATGGGCATCCGGGCGATGCGGATTCTCCAGCAATTGGGTCATGAAGTTATTTTTTTAGTTGGCGATTTTACCGCCCGCGTCGGCGATCCGGACAAAGATGCTGGCCGAAAAATGTTGACCGAAAAAGAAATTGAAGAAAATTTAGCCGGCTGGCAGGAGCAGGCGGCGCAGCTGATCGATTTCGGCGGCGACAACCCGGTGCAGTTCAAGCGGAATTACGAATGGCTTTCTAAATTAAAATTGGATGAAATCATCAAGCTGATGTCGCAGATGACCGTTCAGCAGATGCTCGAGCGCGATATGTTCGAGCGCCGCTTGGAAAAAGGCGATCCGATCGGTTTGCATGAATTCATTTATCCCTTGCTGCAAGGTTATGATGGCGTGGCAATGAATGTCGATATGGAAATCGGCGGCGCGGATCAGACTTTCAATATGCTTACCGGCCGCAATATCGTTCGCGCTTATTTGGACAAAGAAAAATTCGTCATGACGCTAAAAATGATGGACGCGCCGGACGGCCGGACCATGTCCAAGACCAAAGGCAACGGCATAAATTTGAATGATACTTCCGAAGATATGTATGGCAAGGCGATGTCTTATTCCGACGATAAAATTACCATGGGCTTGGAATTGCTGACCGACGTGCCGCTCGAGGCGATCAAAGAAATTCAAAGCGAAATGAAAAAAGGCGCCAACCCGATGGATTATAAAAAGATGATGGCGTTTGAGATCGTCAAAGCGGTCCGCGGCGAAGAAGAAGCGGTGAAGGCCCAGCGCGGTTTTGAGGCGACGGTGCAGAACAAAGAAGTGCCGGCGGATATTCCGGTCTTGAAAATAAAAGCCGGCAATCATCGCGTCGTCGATATTTTAGTCGCGGCCGGTCTGGCGCCGTCCAAAAGCGAAGCCGGACGATTGATCGATGGCGGCGGCGTGAAGGTTGATAATAAAATAATCGCCGACCGCGAAGCGGAAATCGCCGTGGCTGACAAGGAAGTTTTAATCCAGAAAGGCAAGCGCGGATTCGTTAAGATAATTAAAAATTAAAAAAGAAAAAATAAAAAATTTGCCGACAAAAAAACGAAGCAATGCTTCGTTTTTTGATATTTTTTAATTTTTCTTTTTGATTTTTTAATTGATCTTAGCCGCCTTTGGTGATCGCGTTGATGACGAAGTTGACCAGCGAATAGGAAGCGAAGATGACCACCAGGCCGATCGCCGCCCACATTAAGATATTGCGGCCTTTTTCCACGGCTTGTTCGTTGCCGGCCGCCAGCATCCAGGTGAAGCCGCCGTAGATGAACATGATCAAAGCCAATGATCCGACCACGCCGAGCGCGGCATTGATGATGTTGCCGATCAGCGCCGGCACGCTATTGATCGTCCCTTCCGGATGCTCGGAAGTTCCGCCCAGCGGATTAACCAGATTGACGCTGGGAGTTGTCTGAACAGGCGGAGGAGTTTCCGTAATAGTGGCGCCGTCCGCCAGAGCCGCGTTACTGCCGGCAAAAATCAGGGCGGAGAAAAATATGATTACGCCGAGCATAAAAAAAGTCGAAACATTTTTTTTAGCCATATTGAAAAGTTAATTTTTAATCGCTAATCATATTATAGTATATTCAGCCAAAATAAAAAAGGGAAGCGGTGGTAACCACTTCCCTTGTATTTGAGCGACTTTCTAGTTTTGCCAGATTGTCGCCTTTACGCTGTCCATTTTTGCCAAGGCAACCGCCGTCACCAACTTATGATGGCTGCGCCAGCTTTGGTCCGGCAACCATGTTCGCAATGTGTCATTGCCGCCGATGATGAGCAGAGAGTCATTACCGCACCTTGACTTATCGGTATCGAACGACACGTTGGTCGTTCGGCCGGGCGGAAAATGAAAAGTCCACCTTTGGCCGAGATCAAGATTGGTAAAATATTCTCCCGGCACAAAACCTAACGGCGGCTGATAAGTTGAAATTGCCGCCATCCGCGACGGGCTAAACGTTTGAGCTCGAGCTTTTTTCTCCAAGGAAACTTGCCCCAGCATCATGACCAGCACGATGGCCATGACTGCCCACATGACAATGTTCACAAACCGCAATGTGCTATTGCCGGTTGCCAAGCTGCAAACCCAGCTTAGCAAGCAGCAGGCGGCGAAGATGACGTAGAGCGGGGAAAGAAGAAATGAGAAATTAGAACTCCACTCGATCGCCTTATCCCACCTGATCATTACCAGAAAGAAAGATACGACCAAGAACACGCCGGTTTGAAAAATCGCCGACCAGTACGGATTAATTTTTTTCCCCGCTTTGCAATCGGCCGGTTTTTCTGCCGGTTTGACTTCCTTATTATTCGGTCCCGGCATATCATCTGTCGGAGAAGTCGAGTCCTTTTTTCCGCCCTTTTTTTTCGCTGGCGGAATGACGGCGCTCAGACTCCTTTCTATTTCAAGCGAACTCATCTTACCTCCTCATGTTGGTTGGACGATTTTTCATTCCGGCTCCAAAACTGGCGCCAAAAGCCGCGGCGCTGAAATTGTTTTGCCCCTCGGCAATAACCGTGGCGCCCTTTGTTCCGGCATTGTTCCATTTCATTTCTTCGATATTGAGCGCTGTTACGGCGGTCAGGGCGTATTGAGCATCAACGCCAAGATTTTTTAGATCGCTAACTTGTTTGGTGTACCCCGCGCCCTTATTTTCCAACCTCTTTCCCTCGGCCTCGGATATCGTTACGGTCGCCTTAGCCGTGAATAATGCTTTTTCCGCTTCTTTTTCGGCCCTCAGAACTTCATTTCTCATTTCCTCCAACTCTGGCGGCAGATCAATGTCGGCAATAGTGACCTTGGTAACAAGAATGCCCCACTGCCTCAATGCTTCAACCGTTTCGTCGAATAGAATCGGAATGTCCTCAGGCTTACTAACGATAGTCCTTGACGGTATTATCTTCGATTTTCCCCTGTTAGCCTCATCCAACGTATTCTGTCCCAGCCAACTGCGGGCATCGCTATCGCAGACTTCCGTGATCGCTTTGACAATATCCGTTACCTTGAATGCCGACCTTTCAAATCCGTAAAGGTAGCCATCCCCCAAATTTTCTTCTTCCGAGAGATGCAGGTAAAAGATAATCATGTCGACCGGCGCCGACATATCCTTGAACATAACATTATTATACTTTGTCGTCGTGTCCGCGTCGCTCATCTCGATGCGCAACATTTTTTCTCCCAGATATATTTCTTTTACCGTTAGAATGGGAAAGAAAATATAGTGGGGGAGAAAATTTAGCCCGGCGCGTAAAAAGAAACGATACTTGCCGAAGACGCTGATCAGCCAGACATGGTTTTGGGGAATTTGCCGGAAAAAATCCCCGGTCAGTATTGCCATAACCAAGAACAAGAGAGGAACCGGCGAAGAAGAAAAAATAATGTCGGCAAGGCTTATTTTTGTCGCGAAGATCAAGAATACTAATTTTATCGCTAACGCGGAAATAAGATAAGTAACCAGCGGCGGCGCAACGATTAAGAATGAAAACCAAAAGGCCTTGCTTTCCGCCCCATGCCGTTTAAGCGAACCGTTAGTTTTTGAATCTTTTTCGGCATCGGACTTTTGGTCGGGGTGGGCTTCGGTAGCTTCCGAATCAGCCGGTTTTTTTCTGGCCGCTTTGGCATGCTCGAGCTTTTTATCTTCGCGGAGGTTTCTTTTGTCTTTTTTTATTACCTCCGCCTTGATGTCGCTTGCTTGTTTTTCTTCTTCCGCTACCGCGACCTTCGCGCGGCTTATTAATCTGTCCTGCAAAGTCTGTCGGCCCTTTTCCGTTTGATTGAGAATTTTGTAATCAGCCCAGGAAATTCCGTAGGGCCTGGTTTTGCGATTGTGAATCACCCGGACTACGATCGCGAATAGCGCGATAATCGCGGTCAGGGACGACATGATCAGCAGAATCATCGGCAGCTTGTTCATCGGCACTCCTTTTGGTTTGGTTGACAGTTTGGAAAATTATTCAGTTGTAAAAAACATTTGATTTAGTATTTTAGGCATAATTTGTCTAATTCTAAATCATTTTAGTATAGCATAAAATGATATAAAAGTCAATGGATTTTGTTTGAAGCTAATTTTATGATAAAAAATATTTAATATTAGATAAAAATTAAATAAAATAGCCAAAAAAAAGACCTCAACCGAATAAATTCAGTTGAGGTCGGGTACAATGTTGGAGCCATTTTCAGGCTTCGATTTTTTCTTTCACCGGGGCAGGCAAACCCTGGGTCGGGTTGTTTGATCGGAAATTTTCCGCTGTCAGCAACTTGCGCCAGTCCAGCTTTCCGGCCTTTGCTTTTTTGTACAATTCATCGGTTTCGATAATGTAACCAAGCCGGAGATCGCGCAGGCGCCGTTCCTCGGGGATTAGCAGAATTTCGTCAATGATGTTCCGCTTTGTTTGGTCAAGGGCGGCTTTCCTGAGTTTGGCCGCGGCATCGTCATCTTCCGCGGCTTGGCGCTTGAGGCTGCTGATCAGAAATTCTCGAGCGGCTTGTTTCTCCGCTAAAGATTTTCCCAGGACTTTTTTGATCCCCGGGAAATCTTTGAAAAGTTTAAACAGCAATTCCATTTTTTCCTCCGTTTGGGGTGTTAATGTTAAGGTTATCGGTTGAACCGTGAGGTCGTCGACCATTTTTTCGACCGAAAAATCTTCCGTGATCGGAGATAGTTCCGCGTTTGGAACTTTTTCCGCGCCCTGATCTACCTCTACTTTTTCTTTGCCGCTTTTTTTGTATTCAGGAACGACGATCGCTGACCTATCGTTTTGTTTAGCTCCGTAATTAAAAATCGCTGCGATTTCGTCCTTGGTAGCAAGCGCTTTTGGATCAAGAGCAATAAAGCGTTCCACTAATGCCGCTTCCGCGTTCTGCCAGAATTCAGCGTCAATTTCTGGCGCGCGATCACTGTCGAGCGGTAAAGATCCGGATTCCGAAAAGATTTCCCATCGGCATTCAATCAATGGCTCGCCGTAATCAGGAGTGTTGCTCCTATCGAAGATCCTCCACTTGGGCTGATCTTCAACATCCACATCTTCCTCGCGGGCAATCATCGCTCTTGCCGCCAACACATCAATGACTTCGGTTTCCGATTCTGACGCCGCTTCCGCTTTGGCGATATTTTCTTCGGGATCGAAATGAACCGGCTGAAAAGATTGGCGGGGTTCGCGCATTTTTTGCAGAGAGCGCAGATGTTCACGCCGTTCTTTCGCCTGCCGATATCTTGTCCGCAGCGCCTTGATAATTTCTCTGACCGGAATATTTTTCCGGATTCGGGAAATGATCAATCGGACGCGCGGACTGATAATCCGGCGGCATAGGCCGACGAAGGCAAAAACGATCTTGCCGTATTTGATCAGACTTTTGGCAAGAGCGATGAGCAGTCGCTCATCGCTATGGCGTTTGCAATACCTGACCAATAATATTGTCAGATAAGAAGCCGCCACTATAAAAATAACGATCATCATCAGCACTGATCCGATAAATTGCAGCCACATACAACCTCCTCGAAAAAGTTTATTTGTTTGTAAAAGTTCATTTTTAAAGACTTTAGCGATAAAATAGTTCGCTAAAATCAATCAATCATATCATAAAATAGCAATAATGTCAATGGCGGCGGATAAGGTCGCGTTTTTTAGTCTTGGCCGGCATCATTTTTAGCACTCTTGACACCCGAGTGCTAATTGCAGTAAGATGAAATTAATAATTCCCCTCTCGAGAGGGGTGGCAGGCCGCCTCGGCCTGACGGGGTGTGTAATCATATGGATCGTCGAAAACAAATTTTAGAAGCCATCATTAAGGAACATATCGCGACCGGCGCGCCGGTCGGGTCTTCGAATTTGGTCGAGAAATATAAATTGGACTGCTCTTCGGCGACGGTGCGCAATATTATGGCCGAGCTGGAAGAAGAAGGATTCATCCGCCAGCCGCATACTTCCGCCGGCCGCGTGCCGACTGAAGCCGCTTACAAATTATATTTATCCGAAGTGATCGGCAAGAAGAAAGCGAAAAAGATTAAAGACAAAGATTTGCACGAATTAGATGTCGCGATGGGCGATACTGATGAATCGGCGATGCGCGACACGGCTAAGGCGCTAGCAGCGCTGACCGATTCGGCCGTCTTCTGGGCTTTCCATAAAAATAATTTATATTACACCGGCCTATCCAATCTTTTCCAGCAGCCGGAATTCGTAAATAGCGGCCTAGTCTATAATGTTTCCTCGGTGATCGACCGGATGGATGAAATTATTGATAACATTTTTGAGAAGACCGGCACGGAAGCGCAGATTATGATCGGTGAAGAAAATCCGTTCGGAAATTTCTGCGGCGCGATCTTGGCTAAATACAAACGCGGCAATCAATCCGGCCTGTTCGGAATCCTCGGCCCGATGCGGATGGACTACGAACGGAATCTGTCGTTAGTTGAATATATATTAGCTAAATTGAAAAAATAATTTTCAATTTTGAATTTTGAAATAATTCAACAATTTCTAAATTTTTAAAAATTAATGAATTAAAAAATTATTTCAAAATTCAGAATTCAAAATTTAAAATTAATAAATATGTCCAAAGAACAAAAACAATCCTCCTACGCTAAGGCTTCGGAGGACAAGGAAGAAGTGCAGGAAAATGTTAAGTCAAAGGATGAATCCGCTGACGAAAAAATCCTCCGTCTCGAAAATGAATTAAAAGACGCGAATGATAAATATTTGCGCGCCTTGGCCGAGCAGCAGAATTTGGTTAAGCGGCAGGCGGCCGAGAAAGAAGATTTTGTCCGCTATGCCAACCAGGAAGTCATCTCCGAATTCTTAATGGTTTATGATCATCTGAAATTATCTTTGGTTCACGCCGATGAGCAGATAAAAAAAAGCGCTTGGGCGCAAGGCGTCGAATATACGGTTAAACAATTTAAAGATTTGCTGGCGGTCAACGGCGTCGAGGAAATAAAAACCGTCGGCGAAAAATTTGATCCAAGTACTATGGAAGCAGTCGAAGGCACTGGCGAAAAAGTCGCGAAAGAAATTATGCCAGGATACAAATTAAATGGCAAAGTGATTAGAGCGGCCCGCGTGGTTTTAGGGTAATTATTATTTTTTTGTCATCCTGAGCGAAGGCCGCCGCGGCCGGAGTCGAAGGACCTCTTAAAGTTTTTTAATAACTCGAAGCGGTTCCTCCGCTCGTGCGCGGCGCACTCGGTCGGAATGACAAAGTAAAAAATATGAGCAATTTAATCAAGTGGAGTCCGTTCTTCGACGGGTTCGAAGATATGGACAAGATGTTTTCCGAATTCGTGCCGGTGGTCCGCCGCACGGATTCCGCCGGCTTCGTCCCGGCCGTGGATATGTATGAGGACAAAGGCAATCTGATCGTGGAAACGCAATTGGCCGGCATCGATCCGGAAAAAGTTTCCATCTCCATTGAGAATGATGTGCTGACAATCAAAGGTGAAAGCGAGAAGAAAAGCGAAGTTGAAGATAAAGAA
>DATJQC010000094.1:0-8799 GCA_035506055.1 Candidatus Nanoarchaeia archaeon
AGGTTTGACATCTAGCTGCAAGGCCTGGAAACAGGCCCGCCTTCGAGGGTGCTAGACAGACGCTGCATGGTTGTCGTCAGCTCGTGTCGTGAGATGTACCGTTAAGTCGGACAACGAGCGCAACCCCTATCCTATGTTTTACATGTCATAGGAGACTGCCCGTTTTAAATGGGAGGAAGGTGGGGATGACGTCAAATCAGCATGGTTCTTACACCTTGGGCGACACACATGCTACAATGGGGAACACAAAGGGACGCCAAGCCGTAAGGCGGAGCAAATCCCAAAAATTTCCCCCCAATTCGGATTGAGGGCTGCAACTCGCCCTCATGAAGCCGGAATCGCTAGTAATCGTGCATCAGCCACGGCACGGTGAATACGTTCTCGGGTCTTGTACTCACAAAATCTGCGCCGAGCAGGTTAATTCGAACTTATCGGATGATAAGTTCAAAAGCTAAACGGTTAAAATCCGTTCCTCTCTTTTCCGTAAAGAGAGCGTAGCCGAAGGATAGTCAGAATCCGCGAGGAGACTGGCAGAAGGATCCGGAAGCAAACATCAGCCTCAACAATAGGAGATTGACAATCTCGAACACAGGCGATCGACCAATGGACCGGGTGGTGAGCATTGGGAAGATCAGATAGAGAGCCTGGTTAAGGATGATGGGAAAAGTGAATTAACTAACCTCGGGAGATCTGACATTGCGATACCGTTAATAGAGCGGTATAATTGAACTAACGCCGCGTCAGAAGTCAGCTGGTTCGTAGTACCCAGCCCCAATTTAGAAAACTGGAGCTGGAGAAGGAACCTCTCTAATGTTATGCTAAATGCCAATTATATAGTCGGATTGGTCGACGGCGAAGGAAGTTTTACCGTTTATGTGAATGACGGTAAAAAATCCCGCGAACGCGCGAGAAGAACGCGCATCGAACCAAGATTCTATCTTAAGCTGGTGGAAGAGGATAAAGACATCCTCAAAGAATTGAAAGAATATTTTAAGTGCGGCAATGTTTACTTTCAGAAGGATAAACGGCCCAACCATCAAAATTGTTTTCGGTACGAGGTGACGAAAAGAGAGGATTTGAACAAAATCATTATTCCTTTCTTTAGGAAAAATCCGGTACAGCTGAAAACAAAGACAAGGGATTTTAAAATCTTTTGCCAAATAATGGCGGCCATTAATTCCTGCGAACATTTAAGCGAAGCCGGACTTAAAAGATTGTTCAATTTGAAGCAAAAAATGCATTAGAGCTCGCTCAGTGCGGGAAATCCGCTCGCTGAGTGGGAACATCAATTCTCACGTTCATGAGAAGATAATCGCCCGTCACGCCAAGGGAGCTGGTAATACCCAAAGGCCCAGCCCCAGTTTCTGGATTATACTTAAATGAAAACGCGTACTTTTTAAGTATTTAAAATTCAGATTATGATCTAATGAAGATCAAGAAACTGGGGCTGGGGCGAAGGTAAGACTGGTGACAGGGGCGAAGTCGTAACAAGGCATCCGTAGCGGAAGCTGTGGATGGATCACCTCCTTTCTAGGGAGATGAATATAAAAAGCTTGTCCCGCGAAGCTTAAGCCCCTCGCGAGGGGCTGGACGAAGTGGGAGTGAGCGATTTATAGTTTAGTCGATTCTTTTTTAAGTCCCGCAAGGGATACTGAAGAGGAATGAATTGACGCCTGCTAGCTGCAAAAAAATAGATTATTTATAACAAAAAGAGGCCTTCAACAGGTCTTTTTTTGTTTGTACAAATAAATATGCAATGATTTTAAAATTTATTCTCCCTGCCTACCGGCAGGCAGGGAAAGAGCATTCGGCGGTAGCCCCTTAACAAGAAAAGGTCTTCAACAGGCCTTTTTTTGTTAGCAAAAAATTCAATAAAATAAAATGGCCCTGATTTACGTTTGACGTAAATCAGGGTCAGAGGCTGTTAAGCAGATTTTCTTTTTGCTTCTTTTTCGCATTCCTCCCAGTAATGAATCAGTCCGCTGCTGCGCAGATAATGGCAGTAGCGCTGGAAGAAATCGGGTTTGCAGTTGAAGTCGAAGCCTGAATCCCATTTGTTAATAGGGCTGTTGATTTGATTCCAAATTACCGGCCATCTTTTTTCCCGGAAGTTCTTGGCTGCCGGGGTTTCTTGGCAGTAATGGATGCCCGCGAGACTGAGACTGACGGCTTCTCCTTGGTGGGCGCGGGCGGTTTGGTTGAAATTAAAGCCCGTCGCTTGCTCGATGCCCTGGATCAAATTTTTCATGACGAAATTTTCAATCCGCTTGGCGATCAAATGCTTTTCGTGAAACGTTTTTGCTTCTTTGAATTTTTGAGTCTCGGCGTAAAGCGTCTCCTCGCCGGCTTTTATTTCTTCGGTGAAAACTACGTCGTGCATCCTTAGGCAAGTGGCACAGTGTTCGTGTTTTTCGCAATTCATGGCGTACCTTCTTTCTAAAGAATACCTATCTTATTTTTGACATTATCAATTTTTGAAGATGCAATTTTTTGCAGCTTTCTTCCTCCCTTGCTAAGGATTTTTTTCACTGCGTTCGTATTTATATTATAATACTTTTTTTGGAAGTTTGTCAAGAAGGATTTGACAATTTCGGCTAATTTTACTTTAAATTCTCCATAGCCGGAGTTGACAAATTCGGCCTCGATATCGGCGATTTTGCGATCGGTCAGTAAAGCGTAAATATTTAATAGATTGGAAATTCCCGGCTTATTGGCTTTATCAAATTTAATTCCCGAACCAGAATCAGTGGTGGCGCGCATGATTTTCTTGGCGGCTTTTTCGGGGTCATCTAAAAGATAAATGCAGTTGCCATCTCCACCTTCACTCTTACTCATTTTTTTCAGCGGATTTTCCAGACCCATGATGCGCGCGCCTTCTTTCAAAGTTTCAGCTTTTGGAATTCTAAAAGTTTCGCCGAATTTATTATTAAATCTTTTGGCCAAGTCTCGGGTCAATTCCACGTGCTGAACCTGATCTTCGCCCACCGGCACGACATCGGTATCGTATAATAAAATATCCGCGGCCATCAGCACTGGATAATCAAAAAGCCCGACGCCGGGATTTTCCTGCTTGGCGGCCTTATCTTTATACTGCGTCATATTTTCCAGATCGCTCATCCGCGCGGTCGTACAATTCAAAATCCAGGCCAGTTCGGTGTGCTCCTTGATATCTGATTGGCGGAAGATGATCGATTTTTTAGGATCGATGCCGGCGGCCAAATAAATTTTGGCGATCTCGATCGTGCGTTCAGCCAATTCTTTCGGATCCTGCGGCACGGTGATGGCATGATAATCCACCACGCAAAAAATGCAGTTAAAATCCTGTTGCATCGCCACCCATTGTTTGATCGCGCCCAAATAATTTCCCAGATGCAGATTGCCCGACGGCTTAATGCCGGAAAAAATTGTTTTTTTAGGAATATTCATAATACCTTAATTTTAAGCGAAAAATCGGGGAAAAGCAAGAGCGAGTAAGTCGGTGTTATGACCCACAACCATTAAATTAATCGCGCTATTACTATTGACCAATTAACAAAAGTTATCTCTGTTTGTAATAAATAGGAGGAATGGTATAATGTATTTAGATTTTAAAATATTTTTTATATAGTTTGAGTGCTGGCGTGCCGAATACTCCCAAGAATCTATCCAATAATATTAAAACTAAATTTCCAGGTGCTCCAATCGGCGGATCGGTTCCTTATGACTATGTTGTTTATTACGCAAATGGCGCAGGATCTCCAATAAGAAGTTCTGTATATCGTTAATGATTTTAAAGTTATAAGTTATGAAAAAAATCATGTTATATATTTTAATTATTGTAATTTTTTTTGTTGTTGTCGCTGGAAGTTTTGCAATATTTAATATGGTCCACTTTACTGTGTCGCCCAATATTGTTGCCATCCGGTCGGTAGATGTATCGCCGAAAGCTATCAATATTTCCGGAGATTTTGTAGCGAGTGCTGTGTGGTTAGCTGGGTATAAAACACAATATTCGGATGATAATCTTTATATTAGAATAATCGGGAGTAGTATAAATTATTATCATTTAAATGGCGGAGTCAACCTTTCTATTCCTAATACTTACGGGAATATAAAGGCAGTATATATAGTCGGAGGCGCAGACGGTGGTGTTATGATATGGCCGGACAATAAAAATTTGCGCCATTCCCTTCAATAAAAGTACAGACAGAAGAATAAATCATTTTTGATCCGACAGAGTTTTCTACAGAAGACTCTGTCATTTTGTGATTTTTGCATAATCCCTTTTGGGATACTCTGCCAGAGCAAAAATAAAAGTGTTACGAGTTATGTGTTGCGTGATTTTGACTTTTCCCCCAATTCTTCCTATAATCTATATTACCAAAACTAATTAACCAATTAACTAATCAACTAATTTTATGCCTTTGATACCTACAGTTATTGAAAAAGCCGGGAATTACGAGCGCGCTTATGATATTTATTCGCGCCTGCTTAAAGACCGGATCATTTTTTTGGGCGAGCCGATCGACGATCATGTCGCCAATATCGTTATTGCCCAGCTTTTATTCTTGGATGCCGAAGGCAGCGACAAGGATATTAAATTTTATATCAATTCGCCGGGCGGATCAGTCACTTCCGGCCTGGCGATTTATGATACGATGCAATATATCAAGAGCCCGGTGTCGACAATCTGCGTCGGCATGGCCGCGTCAATGGCGGCAATGCTTTTGGCCGCCGGCGCCAAGGGCAAAAGATTCGCCTTGCCCAACAGCGAAATTATGATTCATCAACCGATGGGCGGCTTCGAGGGCCAGGCTTCGGATATAAAAATCCGTTCCGAACAAATTTTAAAGATAAAAGACAAGCTGAACGGCCTTCTGGCAATACATACCGGCCAGGATATCAAGACGATTGAAAAAGACACTGACCGCGACAATTTTATGTCGGCGGAAGAAGCCAAGAAGTATGGGATAATTGATAAAGTTATCAAAAAGTAGCAGGGTTATCAAGTAGCAGGTAGCATGTATCATGTAGCAATAATTTTTTATCGTCATGCTACTTGCTGCATGTTACATGAAATTCATGTTAGAATTAACTGACTCCAATTTTAATAAAGAAGTTGTTGAGGCTTCCAAAACTAAGCCTGTTCTCGTCGATTTTTACGCCACCTGGTGCGGCGTCTGCAAGATGATGGCGCCGATCTTCGAGGAAGTCGCCAAAGAAACCGGCGATAAGGTAATTTTTGCCAAAGCCGATGCGGAAAAGACCGCGGCCGCCACGGAAAAGATCGAAATCCTCTCTCTGCCGACTTTCGCGCTTTTTAAAAATGGCAAAATGGAAAAATCGATCTCCGGCCCGCAGGCCAAGGAGATGATATTGGATTTGATCAAATAAAAAAGAAAAGATAAAAAAGAAAAAAATATCGGGATTTATCCGATATTTTTTTATACAATTTTTTCTTTTTTAATTTTTATCTTTTAATTGATTAAAAGTGCCGCGCCGATCGCGCCGGCATCGAGGCCGAGTTTGGATTTCAAGATTTTGGTCTTGCCTTGCGTCTTGACGACTTTTTCGGCAATGGTTTTTTTCAGCTCCGGCAAAAACAGATCAGCCGAGGCCATCACGCCGCCGCCAAAAATAATCGCTTCCGGATCTAATAAATTAATGATATTGGCGCAAGCCAGACCGAGAAAACGGCCGACTTCGTCAAAAGAGCGGCGGGCTAATTCATCGCCGCGATAATTTTCCATGGCCAAATTCAGCGGATTATTTTGCGTCAATTTATGATAAGCGGTTTCCAAAGTCGCCTGCTCTTTGAAATCGACGATCATCCGGCCCGGTTCGGAAAAGCCGTGCGCGCCGTAATAAATACTGCCATTCGTCCACCAGGCGCCGCCAATGCCAGTGCCGACGGTGATGCCATAAATATTTTTGTATTTGGCGGCCGCGCCCAAAACGGCTTCGGCGCGCAAGAAACATTCCGTGTCGTTGTCCATTTTCACCGGCAGATTGATTCTTTGGGCTAAAATTTCCGCCAGCTTGATGCCATTAAGCAAGGGAAGATTAGGAGCGTCGATAATTTTGGCGCCGTAAGGATCGACAATGCCGGGAACGCCCAAGCCCACGCCGGAAATTTTCATTTTATCTTCGGCGGCTTTTTTGGCCAGCGGTTCGATTAAAGCCAGAATCATAATGATCAAATGCTCGAGCGAATCTTTCGGCGTGCCCAAAGAATAATCCATCGCGACCTTTTCGCCGTTAAAGAGAACGGATTTGATGTTCGTGCCGCCGATGTCGATGCCGATAGTGTAGGATTTTTTGTCCATGTTGAAATAAAGTTAAAGCTGGAAATTTGTCATTCGTATATTCGTAATTATTCGTAGTTCGTAGAGCCAAAATCTATACGAACTACGAATAATTACGAATATACGAAAGCTAAAAGATAAGCGCCTATTTATTTAAACAGCGTCTTCGCGTAGTCCCAGTAGCTCGAATCGCCCTTAATTTCTTTTTCCCACGCCCACCACTCCACGCCCCAGAGATAAAAATCCTTGAAGCCGGCCTGTTGGCCAAAGTTGATGATATATTTGAATTTATCCAAGGTCATGGTTTTGGCCATATCAGCCGCGCTTAATTGGGTGACGGCGACCGGCCCCCAGGGTTCGCCTTGCATTTCGATGACGATCCAATCCTGGGGATGGGCGAACAAACTGACGATATTTTTTTTGAAATGGAAAAATCCGGGCAGGATCGGATAATGCAGATAGCTTTTGGTGTTGCCGGAATAAGTGTTCAGATACATGCTGGTGCCGAAAATGTCGGCGCGGGAAGCGGACGGGTACCAGAGGGAAAGTTCGCCCGAATCAGTGATGATGACCGGACGGCCTGCCTGTCCGGTAGGCAGGGAATCCAGACTTTTAACCAGGGCAATCTCTTGATCCAAAAAAGCCGGATCGAATTCGGGGCAATCGCCGAAGAAAGTCAAGAACGGTTCGTTTTCCACCTGCCAGGCGATGATCTGGTTATCCCCTTTGTATCTTTCCACGGTCGTCTTGATATAATCTAAAGTGCCTTGCTGTTTTTTCTGCTTGGATAAATTCGCCGCCCAGTCCGGCAGATGGCACTCGGGCCAGCGGGGCAAGCGATAACCCACCGCCAAGATAATAGTCGCGTCGCGCTTGCCGGCTTCATCGATCTGCCAGTCAAGCGCCGAGTAATCGTAATCATTTTGGCCCTTAGCTTGGATCTCGTCCCAGTAAGCGGGAATTCTTAATTGGCGCGCGCCCAGGTCATCCAAAATTTCCGTATAAGTTTTTTTCCAATCCAGCCCTAAAAATTGCGCGTAAGGTTGGGAAAAGGTCACTCCGTAGGACAATTCGGATTTGGGATAATTTTTTCCCTGGGAAAGTATTATCGCCGCGAAGATGACGATAATTAAAACCGCCAGGATTTTTCTGATTATTTTTAGTGTGGTCCACATATTCCCGCCGTATAAAAGTAAACGCCGGTCGCTCCCAGGGCGCAGCTAAAGACGAAACCGGTAATGGCCCAGGCTGCCAGGATGATTGCCAAGCCGATGACGGCCGAAACGATCTGGCTTTTGGCCGAGCCGGTCTGCTCTTCATTGCCCAGACTGGTCATATATTTGAAACCGGCATAAATCAGGAGGACGATAAAGATCGTGGCCAGCAAGCCGAGCGCCGCGGCGATGATGTTGGCAACGATCGTGCGCGGATCGGCCGGGATGCCGGTTTGCCCAAAGGCCTGGGGAATCTCGCCTCCCTGGAATCCTTGCTGATTGTTTATGTCGGTCGGATTATCATTTTGCGCTTGCGCCGGCAGCAGCGGAAAAATCAGCATTGCCGAAAAATTAAACAAAAAAATCGGCAGCGCCAGATAAAAAAACACTTTCTTCATAAGCATAAACAAGTAGCATGAAATCAGGTAACAGGTAGCAGACTGCGGATGAATACTTCGTAAAATGGCCCGCTATGTGTTCGGTGATTAATGCTTTAATTAGTATGATATAATTAATATGTATGATTCTATAATCCGCACTCCACTTTGAATTATAGCTAAAATTGCTGAAAAGCACAAAAATATCAAACAAAGATCAGGCGGTCAGTTACGGATAAAAAAGCATCAAACTTTTTTTAAATCCGGCATGTTACCTGCTTTTTGCTACATGATTCTATGCATCTTGGCACTAAAGTCGCCTATAATACGATAATCCAGGTGGCGAGCAAGGTCGTTGCCACCGCGCTCGGTCTTTTGGCCGTGGCCATGATGACGCGCTATCTGGGCACTACTGGTTTTGGCGAATATACCACCATCATCACCTTTTTGACTATTTTCGGCGTGTTGGCCGATCTGGGACTGACTTTAGTGACGGTACAGATGATCTCCCAACCGGGGGCGGATGAGCCGAAGATCCTTAATAATTTATTCAGCCTGCGATTTTTTTCGGCGATGATTTTTTTGGGCGTGGCTCCGGTCGCGGCCTGGTTCTTTCCTTATAATCACGATATCAAGCTCGGCATCGTCATTACGGTTGGTTCTTTTTTCTTTATCGCGCTCAATCAAATTTATACCGCCATCTTCCAAAAATATCTGCGGATGGATAAAGTTTCGATCGCGGAAAACGTTGGCCGGCTGGTATTGCTGGTCGGGACGGTTGCGGCCGTGCGCGGGAATTTCGGCCTGGACGGAATTTTAGTCTCGATCGTGGCCGGCAGTCTTTGCCAATTCGCCTGTCTGCATTTTTTCGTCCGCCGGTTCGCCCGCTTGAATTTCGCGTTTGATTTTTCCCTGTGGCGGGAA
>DATJQC010000095.1:0-13009 GCA_035506055.1 Candidatus Nanoarchaeia archaeon
CCGGCAGACGAAAAAACTCAGCCAAAAAGAAAATCTGGAAGAATTATCAGCGCAAAAAGATAAAGAAGGCGACGAAATTAATTTTGAAGGCAGGTGGAATGAAGACGTTGACTATCCTTACAATTCAGAAATTCTGAAACAATTGGCCAAGACCGGCAGCCATGAGAGCATTGATTTCTGCCTAAATTTATTGGAAAAAAGCAGCGACATGGCTTCGATTTACAAAACCGAGCTGGAAAATATCCTGCAAAATATCGATGCCGATTATTCGACTGAAAAATTGATTGAAATTTTTAAGAGCGGCGAAAAAGACGAAATTAAAAACCGCTCGGCCAAAATGCTTTTTCGGCTGGAGCTTTCCAAGGTCGGCACGGCCGAAAACGATCTTGCTTTTTTGGATAAATGGTTTGACAATCTGGAACCGGCGGCCGTAAAAAATATTTTTTCTCGCTATGTCGATATTTTAAGCTTGTCCGCCAACGCCAAAGAAGAAATAAAAAATCATTTTAAAAAAGATGCTAATTTTTCCGAAACGGAAACGGAAAAAATTTCCGCGAACTTGCTGCGAAAAGCCGACGATCTGCTGGCTGGATTCGGCAAAGGCGGAAAAATTTCCGCAGAAGAAGTTTTGAAAGAATTGGACAAATATCAGGCTGATTCGGTTTTTTTGCTCGAATTATTCAAAACCATCAAAGAAAATGAAACCACGGATATCAAATTCGAAGATATCAAGGGAATCAATCTGGAGAAAAAATCCGGGACGGAAGTTTTACAAAATGATTTTCCGGCCTTGGCCGAAATTTATCGAAAAAATTACGACGCTGATCCTGCTCTGGCAGACCAGCTGATCGAAAGATTCGAAAAGATATTGCAGGATAAAAACGGTTCCGCCTATATCCTGAAGAAGGGCGAAAAAATAATTGCTTTTTCCGCCTCGCAAACTATTGGCGAAGGAAAAAAATTCGCCGCGGCCATGAATATTGATCCGGAATGGCGCGGTTCCGGAATCGGAGCTTTGTTCGTTCAGGAAACAATGAAGAAAGAAAGCGAAAATTCCGATATTGCGGCGGATTTTAACGCGGATCTGCCCGTTTCTTCTTTTTATCTGGGTCCGAAAGTCCGTTTCGCGGCCAACAAATTTATTCCCAACTACAAAGAATCCGGCAAAAAATTCTTCGAGGCGGAAATAAAAAACGGACAAAAATATTCTTACCAAAATTTGTCCGCCGAAGAGTTAAAAAAATCAGCCGTGGAAGCAGCGCCGGCGGCCGATAAATTTATTTTAAAAATTCCCCGAAAAAATTATCCGGCCGTTATGGAAGAGATGATCAATAAAAAAGGCTACAAGCTGACCCGCTATATCAATGAAGCCTCGGATGATTATATTTACGGCGCTTTTGAAAAAATTTAATTCTCAACCGGCCTGGATTTTTCCCAGACAAAATCAAAAATGGTCTTCTGTGTTTCGTAAATACTTTTATCTTCAATAATAACCGCGATTTTTTTATTTTCATCCAAATTCACGAACGAAACTTTATTGTCGTAAATCTGGATCGCCGAGCCGAATTGCGGCAGATTGCCGTCGATAAAACGCGCATCAGTTACCGCTTTGTGATAATTTTTCAGATAATTTCTGGAAAATTCCGATTCGACCATGATTATCTTTTTGCTGATCCCTAATTTTTCCCGCTTCTCCGCGTATTGCCGATTAAGTTTGTCGATATACTTAACCGTAACTTCCATATCGATATAAGTCCTGATTTCCGATTTCGCCGTCAAAGTATCTTCCATCGCTTTTTTCACGCCGTCCAATCCTTCAAAATAACGCACTCCCGGCTTGCCGCTAACCAAATTGAAAGTCGAAGAAATCGCCGGCAGATTAGCTTCTAAAATATTTTTGGCTTTGGCCGCTTCTTCGCCCTTCTTTTCCACGTATTCTCTTAATTTTTCCGGGTGATTGGCGGAAAAGCTCGCGATCTTGCTTTTGTCGGCTTCAACCACCAAGCCTTTTTCTTTCAGGCCGTTCAAAATATTATAAGCCAGCCCCCTCTTGATGGGGGTATTTTTTATTATCGCGCCGACGGTCGATTGGCCGCTGCCCAATAAATATTCATAGATAATCGCCTCGTTCTCGCTTAGCCCGGCCTGGATAAAAATGTCTTGATACATAAATTTTATTTTAATTCTTTTTTCTTATTCGACAAAAAATTATTTTTAGAAACAATTTGGCGGCCGGTAGTTCTTTCGATCTGTCTTCTGGCCGTACCGGCAACTTGACCGCCCAGGCGAGCATCATCTTTTAATCTTGGCAAACCTTGCGAATCTTTGGTGCGATGTATTTCCACCGTCGTTCTCTCGCCAAGCATCGTTAAAATTAACTCGAAATCATCCATGTGATCACGCAAATTTTCCCGCTTCAAACCTTTTAATTTTTTATATTCATTCGGTTTTATGCCGAAAGTCGCTTGGGAAATTTCCGCAGTCAAAATCTCATAATCCTTGTCATGCTCCGCTCCCCGCTTTTTCCACTCATCGGTCAATTCTTCGCGAATGGCAATGCCGCGCATCCGTTTTTCAATCCAATCTTCCGGATAACCTTTTAATTTATACAACAATCTTGTTCTTTTTGTCGCCAATTCCGGATTTTCAATTTCTTGCACGCGCTCATAGCCGACTTTGGCCAGCCAGCGTTTTAGCGGCTCGGCTTTCGGCGAAGGAATTGATTGAATAATACGAAATAGCGTTTCAGTATCAGCACAATCAGTTTCGCGCATCTTTCCATCTGGTGCTATCAATTTCAACTGGTGACAATTTGTCACCACTTCACTTCCTTCTTCACGCAATCTTTGAGCTAATTTATTCCAGTATTTTCGAACCTTTAGGTCGTCAGGCTCATTAAGAAGCGCCCGAACAACGTCCACAACTGAAAAATGCCATTCTTTATTAAAGATAGTTCTTCTGATTTTTTTTCCGCGAAAAATGGCAAGTTGATTATCGCCCTCCCAGCCAATCTCGTTGATATTTTTTGTCATATTGTTTTTAATTTTAAAGATTACTCGGTTATTATATCATTTTTCTCAAAATCTATCTAAAAAATTCATCATAAATATCTGACAATTTTAACTATTTTTTTACTTTAATCACGACTTTTTGATAAATATAAGCTGTTTTTTATGCCATATTTTACATTAATTTTAGCCTATTTTATACTATTTTAGCTTTTTGCGTGTCAAAGACTATTGACAGAATTATAATTTTATGCTAAACTAATAGTATCAAGATAAACGAAAGAACATTGAAAAAAACCTTCTCACTTAGCCAACGAGAAACAAACCAAACAATCCGCCAATGGCTAGGGCGGGAAAAAAGGAGCAGAAAATGAAAGTGGATAGCAAAATAATTAAATTACACACCGGCCTTGCCGGTGGAATTAGTTAGGTAACGGGCTTCGCCCTCCGTATCTTCCCATTTGTTCAAAAAATCGCGCTCGTCGGCTTGCCGCTGGTCATCGATGTACTTTTTGATCGCTTCGTCGGAAATGCCGATGGTGGAAACGAAATAGCCTCTGGCCCAAAGATGGCGGCCCCAATACTGTTTGCTTAGTTTCGAGAATTTTTTGAGCAGTTCTTCGGAGCTTTTTCCTTTGATCCATTGCATGACGTCGGAAATGGAATATTTGGGCGGGATTTGAAGATACAGATGGACATGCTCTTCGCCGACCGTGCCGGAGATGATTTCAATGTCTTTCCAGTCGCAAGTGTGTTTGATGCTCCATTTCAACGCCATGGCTATTTCGGCGTCGAGCACTTTGAATCGGTATTTGGTGATCCAGACGAGGTGATAGCGGCAATCGTAAGTGGCATGGGCCATTTTATGATATTGCACTTGATTGTCTTGAGGCATAGGTTTAACTTAAAAATTAGTTATCGCTATACCTTAGGCCAAACTGGCTTCGCCCGCAAGAGGAAACCGCGGACGACCGGCTTCGCCGGTGGATTTCTTTATTTATTAAAGTCCAGAGTCAAATTATTCGAAAAATGTTTAGTGTCCTTCAGGACATCATCGTGGAACAAGCGACCTGTGATCACTCGGGCAATACATGGGGGACGAAAAAATTAAATGAGGTTAACGAAATGCGGGCACGACTCGACAAGGCCGAGAGCAATGTCTCCAAAAAAATGCCGACAAAACGGTAACAAAAAAATTTTGGGGAAGTTTTCTTTAAAACTTCCCCCTGTTCCTCGGATGCGTATCCGAGCTGATGAGTCCGAAAGGACGAAAACAAAGAGTACTTTAAAAAATGGAATTAAAATTTTTTTAACCATAAAGAAGGAGGTCGTAATGAAAGTTATTCTGACATCGAAACCGACCGGAAGCTTTTTTTCAATTGAAGCCGGGATGTCTGATGGCAAAAAAAATTTTGACCATCATGGCGCACACCACACACAGCCCGGCCCCTGCAAAGATGACCGCATCACCCTCGTCGGCGATGACGACATCGTCGAGATTACCCACATCGATGCCGACACGTTCGTCGGCTTGTTGCGGATGGCCGGCGCAGTTCTGCCGAAAGTTGTTGATTTCAATCTTATGGAAAAAATTGATCTCAACGGCTCGTCGGTTTGCAACGACAAGTTCAATACCACTCTGCTTTATGTGGTGGGTATCGGACAAATTTCGCGGGATCTGAAATTTCCGCGTGTAACAGACATGCCGACCGACGTTACAGCCATCATCATGGCGATGATGGCCAAAACCGATGACGAAATTATCACCATCGGCCGCGAAGCGACCGAAAAGTCGGAAAAGGCATACAGCGAATGCTGTATCGCCAAAAACAGAAAAGTAGGCTACTGGGTCGTTGGTGCAAACGACCCATTCGATCAGAGCCGTCCATACGAGGACGGAATTGAAATCGTCATAGTGCACCGGACGCACTACAAAACAATTTCGCTGTACAGTTCGCCGGAATCGGGATACACTTTCTCCGGCAAAACGATTGCCGGCATCGAATTCGGCGGGCATCCTAAAGCGGCCGGAAGTCCTCGCGGCACGGAATACAACGCCGAGGATGGGAAAAAAGTGTTTGAGGCGTTAATCGCTTAAAACACTTGGAATAATTTTTTGGAAGGTTTTTTATAAAAAACCTTCCAATCTTTTTTGAGGACATCTTTAAGTAAAAGGTTTTTTCAAAATTGATTGCGCTTTAAACAAAAAAAAGGGGGTAGCATTATGGAAATTATCATTAAAGACCTAAAGAACGTACCAAAAACGTCACGGGTTATCATTGAGCAATTGGCGGGAAAAAACAAAATTGCATCGGGATATTACACTCATCTAAAAAAGTCGGCACGTCGTTATGTAATATTAAAAGATGGGATATACGTAATGAAAGTTG
Source organism: Candidatus Nanoarchaeia archaeon (assembly GCA_035506055.1). GTDB lineage: Bacteria > Patescibacteriota > Patescibacteriia > Patescibacteriales > WJLG01 > JAQTUZ01. Next base: position 5,399 of record DATJQC010000095.1, read on the forward strand.
CAGACACCGACCACAAATTCTATTATTTAGAATTTTTGGAAGATCTAAGACCAAGGAGAAAAGGTAACGGCATGTCAATCGACCCATCTACTCAAGGCCTACCACATAATGTGGTTTACATAAGAAATGGGGAATTGCACAATTCCCCTACTTCAAACAAAAAATATGTTGAGGATCTATCCCTCGGTCATGATTATAAGTCCCCATGGGAAGATGGGGGACGCATAGAACACTCACCGCATGAAAGTAATTGGTAATAGTCTAATGTTGTTGGGGGAAATTTTTTCAAAAAAAACTTCCCTCTATTACCTCCCCCGGATTGGCTGATAAGTCTTCCCCGCCAAAGGCGGGGCAAGACGAAAACAAAAAAATAATAACACGGGGCGTGAGAATAATATCTTGCGCTTCCTTTTTATTTTGCCAGAAACTGTCTCTTAATTTTTTACTGAACCACCCCCAAACCCCTCCTTAGTAAGGAGAGGGTCTCCTTCAAAAAGAGGGGAAAACAAGCCTGACAAAAATCGCGGCTAAAGGTATAATAAGAGCAGAAAAATATGCTGAATTTTATCAGACAATGCGCCAAGGCCTCGCTATCTTCCCTGCTCGCCAATAAGACGAGAAGTTTTTTGACGATGCTGGGAATTATTATCGGCGTGGCGGCGGTAATCATCATCATGTCGCTCGGCGCCGGCGCGCAAAATTTGATCATCTCGCAAATTAAAACTTTCGGTACCAATAAAATCGGAATTTTACCCGGCAAAGCCGAATCAAACGGCCCGCCGGCCTCGGCTCTGGGAATCGTCGTTACCACTTTGACTTTTGACGATGCCCAAGCTCTGCGCGATAATCCCAACATTCCCCATCTCACCGGCGTGGTCGCTTATGATAATTCTTCGGAAACCTTAAGCTATCAGGATACTTCTTATACGACTTCGGTCCAGGGAGCGTCCGGAGATTATTTCACGGTCGAAGGCGGCGATTTGGCGCAAGGCCGTTTTTTTACCGACGCGGAAGCGCAAGCGATGGCGCATGTCGTAATTTTGGGCGATACGGTAAAGAACGAGCTGTTCGGCGATTCTCCGGCGCTCGGCGCCAATATCAAAATCCGCAATCATATTTTCCAGGTGATCGGCGTCATGAAAAAACGCGGCACGATCCTGGTTCAGAATTACGACGATATGGTGATCATCCCTAACCAGACGATGCGCAAAATAATTTTAGGCATCGATTATCTTAATTTTATCCGCGCCACGGTCGACAATGAAAGCAATATGGACGAAACAGTGGCGGAAATAAAATCCGTCCTGCGCACCCGCCATGATATCGCCGATCAGAGCGGCAATTCCGACGACTTCAATGTCCGCAATTCGGCCGATGCTTTAACTCTGATCGAGACCGTCACCAACGCGCTGAAATTCTTCCTGGCGGCGATGGCCGGCTTGTCGCTTTTAGTCGGCGGCATCGGCATTATGAATATCATGCTGGTCGCCGTCAATGAACGGACCAGGGAAATCGGCTTACGCAAAGCGCTGGGCGCGACTAATGGCAACATAATTCTGCAATTCCTGATCGAAACGATCATTATTACCACTCTGGGGGGCTTGATCGGCATCGCCGTGGGCGCTTTAGTTTCTCTTTTGGCCTCCTTCATCATCCGCGGCTTGGGTTATGATTGGGCTTTTTCCGTTTCCGCGCTTTCCATCGCCATGGCAATCTCCGTTTCCGCGGCAATCGGACTTATTTTCGGAATTTATCCGGCAAGTAAAGCCGCCAAATTGGAGCCGGTGGAAGCATTACGCTACGAATAAATTTTCAATTTTAAATTTACAATTTTCAAACAATTTAAAATTTCAAATTGAAAATTTAAAATTAAACGATGAATATCTACTCTCTCACCAAAACGGCTCTCCGTTCGATGACCGGCAATAAAGTCCGGACGTTTTTGACTTTATTAGGCATCGTCATCGGCGTGACCAGCATCATGATCGTTTTTTCCGCCGGCCAGGCGGTGAGGGGTTTGCTCTTTGCGCAAATTTCGTCTTTTGGCACCAATATCATCGAAACTGAAATCAGAGTCCCGACCAATAAGCCGAAAACCAACGAAGGCAGCAATATCTCCAGCGCTATCAGCCAGGCGATGGGCACGCAGATTACCACTTTGACGCTCGACGACATGGACAAAATCGACAAGCTTGCCAATGTCAAGGACAGCTATGCCGCCATTCTCGGCCAAAATCAAATCAGTTTTGCCGACCAGAGAAAAACTATTACCCTCTTCGGCACCACCGCCAGTTTTATCAACATCGACCAAAGTAAAATCGATCAGGGCCGGTTCTTTACCGACGCCGAAGACCAGGCGCTGGACAAAGTCGTGGTAATCGGCGCCAAGGTCAAAACCGATCTGTTCGGCGATTCCGCGGCAGTCGGCCAGCAGGTAAAAATCGGCAACTTGAAATACGAAGTGATCGGCGTAATGAAGCCGCGCGGCGCGGCTGGGTCTGGTCTGGATTTTGACAGCTATGTTTATCTGCCGCTGCGCACCCTGCAAAAAAGAGTGCTGGGCATCAACTATGTCCTCTATATGGTTCATGAACTGAAGGATGTCAATCAAGCGGATGTCACGGCGGCGGAAATCACCGATATTTTGCGCGAGTCGCATCATATCACTCCCGATATCGATCCGGCTACCGGCCAAGCTGCCACCAACCGCGACGATTTCGGCATCACCACCATGCAGGAGATGGTCAAAACTTTATCAACCGTGACCAACGCGATGACCATCTTACTCCTGGCGATCGTCGCCATTTCGCTGATCGTCGGCGGCGTCGGCATTATGAATATTATGTATGTAATCGTTTCCGAACGCACGGCCGAGATCGGCTTGCGCAAAGCGGTCGGCGCCAGCTATGCCGACATCATGGGACAATTTTTAACCGAATCAGCTCTGATCACTCTGGTCGCTTCAGTTATCGGCATCATCATTGGCGTGGGAATTTCCTTTTTGATCGCGGTCGGCGCGCAAAGCCAGGGAATCGATTGGCAATTCAGCCTGCCTTATTATTCTTTTATCGTCGCCATTGCTTTTTCTCTGCTCTGCGGCATTACCTTCGGCTTGCTTCCGGCGCGCAAAGCCGCCCGGATGGATCCGATTGAGGCTTTGCGCAATGAATAATAGATCAAAAGTCCATGATAAAAATGGCTAAAGACAGCCTTAAAAATCTGGGTTTTTATTTTTTCTCCTTTGTCCTGTTGACAATTAAGCCAAAAAGTTATACGATATTCAAAGTTCTTTTTTACTGTCTTGAGCGACAAACCCTCGGGAGGCATAAAAATGATTTCCAAGAAAAAACGCTTAGAAAAATTTCTAATGGAAAAATCTAAATTTCAAGCTGATTTTCTAATTGCGGTCGCCACCTCTGTCCTAACTGGCAATGAGGAAATCGACAAAGAATCCGGCGATGACCAGGCAATGATATTCTATAAATCTCTGCATACCGGAAACCGGGAACTTTTGGAAGTAATCGGAGCCGCGACCAGCATCGCGCTCGATTATAACCGCCCCGCCCTGGAAATCCTGCTGGGCGAAATTGGAAACTACCCGATAATCAAAAAATACCATAACGAAGGAACAACGTCCGATCTGGCCAGAACGTTGCGAGACGCAATCGTTTGGACATCAGGAAAAAATTAATCGGATTTAATTTCCACTTTGGTTTAATACACCGTCTTTCAACGGCCAAGGCCAGCAAATTATCGCTGGCCCTTTTTATTTGGCGGAAAAAATTATTATTTTTTTGACTTCAAATATTTCCGCCCCCGGAGTTCCGGCGGAAAATATTCCTGGCCGGTCGAATCCTCGAGCGGCGTATATTTATAACCTTTGCCGTAATCCAAATCTTTCATCAATTTGGTAGGCGCGTTGCGGATAGCCAACGGAACCTGGAGATTGCCCAATTCGGTCGCGTCTTTTTCCGCCTCACCGTAAGCCAAGTAAGCGTCGATGCTTTTCGGCGATTTGGCCAAATAAATTACCAATTGCGCCAGATGTACTTTGCATTCAGGCAAGCCCAGATTTTTGCAGGCATCCCAAACCGAAGTCGCGAGCATCAGGGCGCTGTTGTTGGCCAAGCCGACATCTTCGCTGGCGAATCTGACGAGGCGCCGGATGATATACATAGGATCTTCGCCAGCGACTAACATCCGCGCCAGCCAATATAAAGCCGCGTCCGCATCACCCCCGCGCATCGATTTATGCAAGGCGGAAATAATATTATAATGCTCTTCGCCGGTCTTGTCATAAAGCAAATTCGGATGGGCGATCACTTCTTTTACCAGCTCGTCGGTAATTTTTTTTAAGTCCCCTCTATTAAGAGGGGTGGCTCCGCGCCGCGCGGAGACGGGGTGTGTTATTACTTTCGAACAGGCTTCCAAAATATTCAAACCGGTGCGCGCGTCGCCGTTGGAAAGATGAGCGATCAAGGATAAAGTATCCTCGGAAATTTTTACTTTTAATTCTTCCGCGCCGCGCTTGATGATTTTTTTCAATTCTTCTTCGGTCAATCTTTCCAACACGACTACTTTGGTCCGCGAAAGCAAAGCCGAGTTCACGGCAAAGCTGGGATTTTCCGTAGTGGCGCCGATTAGGATTAAAGTTCCGCGTTCGACATGCGGCAAGAGCGCGTCCTGTTGGGCCTTGTTCCAGCGATGAATTTCATCAATAAACAAAATTGTTTTTTGTCCCAGCCGTTTATTTTCTTCAGCGCGCTTGATTACTTCTTTCAATTCACTTTTTCCTGACTCGACCGCGGAAAATTCGATGAAATCCGCGCGGGTCAGATTGGCGATGATCGCCGCCAAAGTCGTCTTGCCCGAACCAGGCGGTCCCCAAAAAATGAGCGACGGCACTTCGTCCGATTCAATCGCCTTATACAAAAAACTACCAGGCTTGATCACCTTTTCCTGGCCGACAAAACCGCCCAAGTCCTTGGGTCTTAACCGGGCCGCCAGCGGCATACCGGCATAAATTTTCGTTTCTTTTTTACTCATCAGATTGACTCTATTCTACTCTATAAAGGACGGCGAATCAAGACAATGCCGCGTAAAGCGTTACTGTCTATAGCCGCAGTGTTCCGAAATTGTGACGCGTCAAAAAATAAAAAAACAGCCAGCAAATAATGGCCGTTAAATTTTTTCTCTTTTATTTTTTCTTTGCTATTACCCGTCCGGCATGATAATTGAAAACTCGCCAGAGGATCTGCGAGATATAGCCGGCGATGAATCCTCCGGCCGCGTCCAATTCGATCGGCGCGGAAAAACGCATCCCAAAAAGCGGCGGCAGCCACCAGAAAATATGCCAACCCTGAAGCGACAAAAAAATTCCGATCAGCAAGCCGACGTAACTGCCAAACATCAAGAATGGATTAAGCGTTCGGTCGTTCATAAAATATGACGCGAATACCGTGAACGGAATATTCAAGTCATCTCCTAATAATTCACATTAAAAAAATTCGCGGTATTTGTGTTATCAGCGCAACCTGAAATTTAAAAAACCTTGTTTGTCTTATGTCGTCTCCCTTTTTTACAAAATATACTCTTCCGAGAACCAATTCGCTGGCCCAAAAAAATTAGCCGGTGATTCAATTTTAAAAACCTGGGCGGAAAATATTTCCAATTTTACCTGCGGATCATTCCGATAGCAGTCGGGCGGCAGACCGGCTTTCTGATAACAGAGCTGGCTTAAAAATTCTTCCAAATCCCAGCCGGTCTCGGCCGCTACTTGCGGCAAAAAAACTCCCTTGTTTCGGCCGCGGGAAACGATCACGCCGTGCTCGCCTAATTTTATTTCCTGCCAATTTTTTATTTCTTGCGGTTGGGACAAAACGCTGATTTCATAAGTAAGGTCGGGCAGTTCCGCCACACTCACCGGTTCAAAACGATTGTCCTCGCTTGAGGCGGCGATCGCCATATCGCGCACGTTCTCCCAAAGCGGCTTGCCGGTTGAAACGATCAGGCCGATGCAGCCGCGCAATTCGCCATTCTTATTGATCGTCACAAAAACGCCTTCCGGTTTCATCAGCCGCTCATCCGTAATCTTAAAATCGGCGACTTTCCCTTCGCTAACGAATTTTTCCACCGTCGTCTTGGCAATATTTAATAATTCTTTTTGTTGTTTTTTAGACAAATTATCTTCGTTCATATTTTTTCTTTTTTCTCTTTTATTTTTTATTTGTAAAAACGACTGCTCCGTATCCCACCACCGAATCCTTGCTGCCAATCGGCACATCGCCACTCGTAGCATAACGCAAAATTTTCGCCTGCCAATTTAATTTTTGCGCCAAATCCAGGCCGGTTTTCACCGCTTCCAAGCCGCAAAGCAAAGTTTCCTCGCCCGGAATTCCCGCCGCCATGGTCGCGGCTACGTATTCATCAAGCTCGCCGACCTTTCCCTGTTCAATTAATTCCAAAGTCCGCCGGTCGATTTTTTTGGCATCGTCATAAGCGGGATAATGCGACATATCAGAACTGACCACCAATAAATCTTCCTCGGTTAAAACTTCAAATAAAGCATCGGCCAACTGCCGATAATTCTTTTGCTCCATATTTCCCAAAGCGATTGGCACGATTTTAAATCCCGGAGCCAAAACGGTTTGCAGCCAGGGCAATTGCACTTCGATCATGTGATCCTGCTCATGAACCGAGCTTAACATTTTTATTTTTTCTTCTCTGGCCATTATTTTTGCCGCCAGCTCTTTATCGATCTCAACCGCGCCAAGAGCCGTTTGCCAAGCGTCGTGATCATCGATCACCGAACCGTCAAAATACGAAGTATGCGAACTGCCGATTAAGACAACGGTGCGAAATTTTCTCCCAACGATCGCGGCATAGGCATAAGCCGCCACCGGACCGCTAAAATCATAACCGGCGTGCGGCACAATGATGGCGCGGATTTTTTCCGCCGTCACATTCACTTTGGCCGCGGCCAAATATTTATTAATTTTTTGCGCCAGCTGTTTGGGCTCGGCCGGATAAAAACTTCCTGCCACCGCCGGCGGCCTAATACTTTTGCTCATACATTTATAATTAAACAAATTTCCAATTTCAAATTTCCAATTTCAGCCTTTTCCCGCACCTTGGGCATTTTCCCTCTTTATCGAATTTTTTTACCCGATAATATATGCGTTCGATTAACAACTCGCCGCAATCAGGGCAATAAGTATTATCCTGGTAACCGGAAGCGTAGACAAAATTAAGTCCCGCGTCTTTCCCGATCTCATAAGCCTTGGCTAAAATTTCCCGGCTCGTTTCCGGCAACTCTTTTAATTTCCAGGAAATTTCCGGAGCAAAACGGGACAAGTGCCAGGGTGTATCCTTACCCAAATCATTGGCGATAAATTCCGCGACCTTCTCCAGCATTATCAGATTATCCGAGAGCGTCGGAATCACCAACGTGGTAATTTCCAAATGAACTCCGGCATTGCGCAAAATCCGCAAATTTTCCAAAATCGGCTCGACCCGGGCATGACATACTTTATTATAAAAAGGATCTTCCATTGATTTCAAATCAATATTGGCCGCATCAAGATACGGGATGATCGCGTCCAAACAATCCCG
>DATJQC010000096.1:0-7582 GCA_035506055.1 Candidatus Nanoarchaeia archaeon
TAAAAATTTGATGCCGGATAAATCTTCGGTCAGCGAGCCTCCGCCGCTTACGGGATTCAGTTTAAAACTTTTGTTAACCGCGGCGCTGGCGGAAAAAGCATGGGTGAAATCGGCGATCAAAGCATAATCCTCATCGCTCAAAGCTTGATTCTGCAATTCTTTCTCGATGATCGCTTCGGTTCCTTCCAGATTTTTTTCCATTGTTTTTAAATCGGTCAAAACCGTGTTCTCGCCGTCGCCGACATTGAGCAACGTGAGCATCTGAATAATCATCCGCGAATCAAAAACCAATTCGCGGTTCAAGGTCAGGTCCGGTTCGATATACCGGTAAAGCGGCGTGACATTGCCGGTAGTTTGATTAAGCCGGGAAGCGTCCTGGCCCTGATAAGGCGCGAAACTGTCAGGCGGCAATTCCAGATTGGCCCAGGCTGATAGCGCCGTCTGCCGATTCTTTTCCTGCCAGGCGGAATTATCCATCACCCCGACTTGAGCCAATTCGGGCGCGCGTAAAAATTTGTCGCTGATATCCCAAGTTGTCCAATACGAATTATCATGCCAGGAATCAACCGTAAAATCGGCCAGCATTCGGGAAATGCCCAGCGCCTGCCGGCCGTAATACTGGTAATCGCTGTTGGCGGCGAAATAATCATTGCCAACGACGTTGCCCGGCGGCTGGAGCAAATTTAAAATATCGTCGGCGGAAGCCACGCAGCGGTAAAAGCCGGTCTGGCCGGGAATCTGGCAGGCAGTCGCGGTTTTCTGGGCGTCGGCATCGGAGCCGAGGAATTTTCCCACCGCCGGATAAGCGAGCTGGCTGAAAATATAATCATCCGGCCAATAAGAATCAGTGAGCATCTTAAAACCCAAGAGCGGCTTGGTCGCCGTGGCCGTCTTGCTTAAGCCGCCGACTAACGCGGAAAAATTTACGGCGGCCAATTTATTTTGCAGCAAGGATAGATTCGCATCGTTATCGGCGGGCTTGCTTTGCAAAATCCGCGCGATATCGGCCTGGCCGGCAAAAGTTTCATTAAAAACCTGCTCATAGTTAAGATAATTCAGATCGCCGCGCAGCCCGGAAAAAAACGATTGCAGTTTGTAAATCTTCGCCCAGCGATTTTGCAGATCTTGGTCGGCGGAAAGATCGGCGGCGATCAAGAACGCCGCGGAAAAATTAATCCGCCAATCATCTTGGTCGAGCAGACAAGCGGGGCAAGCCGCGTTCTGATAATAAAGCGGAAAAACCGAATTGAGCCAGCGGGAAGCCAGATAAAAATTGTTCAACCGGGCATTGCTCTGATAAGTTTCCGGAACGGCAAAAGACTTATAATCGCGCTGATAAAGCAAAACCGGCGATTTGGCCGCGCTATTGGCGGCGCGGATCAATTTCACTTCGGCATTGACATCGTCTTGTAGATAAGCCGGCAGTTGGATGGAAAATTGCGAGGCTTCGACCGAACTGAAATTGGTCGAACCGTTCAAGCCAGTCGCGGCCGAGATCTGATTATCGGTCGGAGCGAGCAAGACCAGGGCCGTGGCAAAATAAGCCAGCTCCAGCCGCGATGCGTCCAGCGCCACGTCCGTCGCCGAACCTTTTTGATCCAATCGGGCTTCGTATCTTTGCTTGGCAACCTGATATAAGCGCTGATCGGCGGCCCAAAGATTATCGTAAAAAACCGTGCTTTCCACTTCCTGGTAAGCGAGTTTCAAGACATTCTGATAATAATAAATGAGAAAATCGCCGGTGATCAAAGTCGGCACTTGCCGCGCGTCGAGCGCCGCGTACGCCGAGAAAAAATCGTCCGCCTCGGCGCTGAACGGATTTTCAAGCACGGCAAAACCGTTGCGATTCAAGCTGCCAAGGCCGTCGTCCAGGCTCATCTTCCGGTCAATGTCGTAATAATTGGCGACTTCGGTCTTGGCGTTAAAGGGCAGCGCGAAGTTGGCCGGACGCAGAACTATTTTCGAAGAAGTCGGATGATAAAAACTGCCGAAGCTGGCTTTTTCCGCCAGCTGTTCGGCGGCCGCGGTGCCGGTGGCAATATTATTTTTCTCGGTTTCGCCGATCGCCGGCAAGGTGACGGTCGAGGTCGCCGGCTGTACCGGGATCGTGGTAGTGGCGGCCGGGGCGATTACTGGCGGCGCGCTGGCCGTCTTGGCCTGATTCACCATCCGGATCGCCAGAAAAATCAGGATGATGACAATCGCCAAAATCAAAAAACTTCCCAAAACGATAAAAACGGTTTTGTTTCTTTCCAACCATGATTCGTTTTGCTGGTCATCCATAGAAATAATCTTTATGATGCCATAATGCGAATACAACAAATGGATTTAACGAATTATCGGATCTTAATTCGATAAATAATTCGCGGTATTCGCGAAAAATTCGTAATATTCGCATCATGCTTTTATTTCAAATATTTTTGTTTGTTCCGGTTTTGTTCGTCCAGGGTTTTGGCGAAAACGGTTTCGCCATCGGCCGGGTTGGTGAGAAAATAATAATAGTCGGTCTGGGCCGGATAGATCGCCGCCGTGATCGCGTCAAGCGACGGATTGCAGATCGGCCCGGGCGGCAAGCCGGCAAACAGATAAGTATTGTAGGGCGAGTTGATTTTGGTATCGGCTAAAGTATGGGCCGCCGTATTGTCTCCCAAAACATAACTCAAAGTGGCGTCAGAGCCGAGCGGCTGGCCGATCTTCAAACGGTTCCAGAATATTCCGGAAACGGTTTTCATCTCGCCGGTCTTCCGCACTTCTTTTTCAATGATCGAAGCCAGAGTAATGATCCGATAAATAGTCTGGCCTTCGGCAACGATGTCGGCGCGCATTTTCGGCGTCAGCTTGGCATCAAGATTGCCGATCATCTTGGCGATCGCTTCGGCAGCGGTCGCGTTATCGTAAATCCGATAAGTATCGGGAAATAAATATCCTTCCAGATTGGCCGTTTTGGGTTTGTCGGCGAGTACGGAAAATTGCGCGGAATAATCGGGTAATTTTCCCGCGGCGTATTTTTTCAGCGGCTGCCCGGCAATCGCGTAAAAGGCGCTGCTCGAAGCGACGCCCTGTTCCGCCAAATATTTGGCCGCGTCGTTCAAATCCCAGCCGGGAATGATCGTAATTTCTTTTTCCTCGTTAAGCGCTTTGCCGGCCGCCAGCAGCGCCACGATCTCCTTGATCGTCATCCGCCCGCTGAGCTGATAAGTTCCCGCCTGGATATTGCCGGAATTTTTGCTTAGTGAAACATAAACCTGAAAATGAAAGGCGGATCTTATCAACCCGGCTTTAAGCAAGTCCGCGCCGATCATCTTGACGCTGGCGCCGGCGGTAACCGTGAATTTTATCGGCGTTCCGTTCTTATTGGCCGGGGAATTGATATCGCTGTAATAAGAAAAAATGGCGACCGCCGCGAAGACCGCGACGATTAAAAATAAATAGCCGATGGTTTTAAAAGACATTACCGCTGCGATCCTTCTTTAAAATAATCAGGCCGGACGCCGGAAAAATTTCGCTCATCCGGCCGGAAATTATTTTTAGACGGGTTGAAATTAATTTTTATAATATCCGCCGAAGATGAAAAATCGGCTATTTGGTGTTAGTGAAGACCACTACTGTTTGCCCGGGCTGCAGATTTCCCTCGGTAATTTCCACCGAGCCGTCATCGCCTCTTAAGCCGACCTTGACCGGAACCTCGGCGACATTTCCCTTGTTCAAAACTCTGACGATTTTGTCGCCGTTGGTTTGAGCGATTACGGCGCGTTCCGGCACGGTGAGGACATTAGTCCGTTTGTCGGCGATAATCGTCGTATTAGCGGTCATCCCCGGTTTGATTTGCGCCAATTGCTCGACCGGATCGGTGAATTTTATTTTTACCCGGTAATACGTGACGTCCTGGATGACGGTCGAAGCCGGGTCGATGAAATAAACGCTGCCGTTGAATTTCTGATCCGGCCCGAAAGCGTCCAACGTAATCTGCGCCGCGTCGCCCTGTTTCAATTTGGCAATATCGGATTCGGAAATATCCACGCTGATCTCCAGATCGTTTTGCGCCAGCATTGAAAAAACCGGCGTGGCCAAAGAAGTTTGCTCCCCCACCGAATAATTATCTTTGACGATCTGCCCGTCGATCGGCGATTTGATCATCGCGTCATCGATTTGTTTGTTGGCCAAATCGAGCGCCGCCTGCGCGTTATTCACTTGCGACTGCGCCAAATTGATATCTTCGGCGCGGGGCGGAGCTTTCAATTGCGCCAGCTGTTTTTCCGCCACGGCCAAAGTTTGCTTGGCCGTATCCGCGCCATTGGCCGCCGCCGAGTTCTGCTGATTGCCGTTCGCCTGCGCGCTCGACAAGGCATTCTTGGCCGCGGTAATGGCATTATTCCAGGCGGCTTGCGCGCTATCCAGGCTGTTTTGAGCCGCCGTCACATTGGTATTGTAAGCTAAATAAGCGTTATCGAAATTCTGCTGATCAACCGAAACGGTATTGATTGCCCCGTTAGTGGCGGTGATCTGGGCGCTGATATTGGTTTTATAATTATTCAACACGGTTTGATTGGAAATCGAACTATTAACCAGGGCATTGTAAATATCGGAAAGCGCGCTGGAGATTTCTTTCAAACAGGCCAAACCATCCGCGGCGGCCTGATCGACCGAAGACTGATTCTGGGAATTCCGCGTGGCCGCCAGGCTGGCGTTGGCGGTCGAGAGCAAAGTCTGAGCGCTGGCATAATCGCTATTAGCCAGCGAGAGATAAGTTTTATTTTTCGAACTAAGATAATCCTTGATCGCGGTGTCGGTGATGATGGTATTGATATTGTCGAGCGCGGTCACCGCCGCCGACAATTTGCCGGTTAAGTCATTGAGCAAATTTGTCGTGGCGCTGTCGATCGCTTTCTGATTATCAGTCTTGACGTTAGCCAGAGCCGTTTGCGCCGCAATCACCCCTTGCTGGTAAGTGGTGGTTGTGGCCGTCAATCCTTGCAGATCATTCAGATTGTTTTGCGCTTGTTTGATGTTCAGCGCGACCGTCTGACTGGTTTTATTCAAATTGTCGAGCGCGGCCTGATTAGCAGCCTTAGCCTGATCCGCTTGCGCTTGGGCCACGGCCAGCTGGGCTGGCGCCGCGCCCTGCAATAATTTGGCCAAACTGGCTTGCGCTCCGGCCAAACTGGCCGCCGCCTGATCGCGCTGGATATTTAAGGCGGAAGAATCGAGCTGGGCCAAAATTTCGCCGGCCTTCACCTGATCGCCGATCGCCGCGAATTTGGCCGCCAATTTTCCCGGCTCGTTAAAATTAAGATCGATCTCGCTGGGCGATTCCACCGTGCCGACTTCGCTCACCGTCTGCACCAGATCTTTTTTGGCGACGACATCGGTGACATAAGTAGCGGCGCTCTTGCCGCGCGAAGCGAAAAAAATGACCGCGCCGGCCAAAACAACGGCCGCGATCGAAAAAATAACGATGTTTCTCGGACGGAAAAAACCTTTCTTCATTTATTTATCCCTTATTTTATTAGACTTGATAAGTATTGCCTTCGCTTTTTTCCATCGCGTCGCGGTTTTCCATGATCCGCTTCACCTTTTCGGCGAATTCTTCCGGACTGAAATCTTCCTTGATGAAATATTGATTGGCGCCCATCCGCAAGCCTCTGGCCTTGCTGTCTTCGTCGGAAACGTCGGTGAAAATAAAAATATAAATATCCGAAATTTCTTCGTCCTCCCTGATTTTTTTGATAATCTCGAAACCGTCGAGCTTGGGCAGGATCAAATCCAAAATCACGATATCAGCGTCGACTTTTTTTATTTCATTGATCAGCGCCTCGATATCTTCTTCGCTGCCGCGGTTAATTTCCGCGTTGAAGCCGAACGCGTTGAACTGCGTCCGCATCGCGCCCGCCAAAGTGATGTCATCCTCGATAATAAAGATGTTTTTCATATATTTTAAGGTTATTTTATTTTTAAAATCACGTCTGTATTATAGCATAATTCAAAAGAATTAAAAAATCCCTTCGTTTCCCGGAGCGAGGTTTAAAACCAGGCTCAAATAATCGAAGACATAAAGTTTTCAATCCCAGAAAACCGAGAAACTAAAATTATCTATTCTGTCAAATTCTTAACGTTCTTCCCAGTTTGCCCAAAATTCCTTATACTTCTACTGATATGGAGATACGATTATTAAAAGATAAATTTATCGCCGCTTACGAAAAAATCAAGGCGGCGGAAAATATCCTTTTAGTCGCTCATGAGCGGCCGGACGGCGACGGGCTTGCTTCGCTTTGCGCGCTCTCGATTTTTTTGGAGCAAATCGAAAAAAATCATACGCTCTATTGCGCGGACGCGCCGCAGGATTTTTTTTCCTTTCTGCCCAATATAAATAAAATAATCTCGGATAAATCATTGCTCGGAGCCGGCGGCCAACGGCAAGGCCCGCCGCGGCCTGCCCTGAGCTTGTCGAAGGGAGAGACTCTGCTGAAGCCAATCCCCTCCCGCACCGCGCGGACGGGGTGTGTTTCTGTTGATTTTTCCGCTTTTGATTTAATCGTTGTCCTTGATTGCGGCTGTTTAGCGCGCACGCGGCTTGCCGACGAAATTAGCAATCGAAACAAAAATCAATTCGTCATCGAATTCGACCATCATCCCAAAGTTGATGAATATTCCGACTTGGAAATCCGGACGGAAAAATCATCCACTGCCGAAATTTTATATTATTTTTTTCATTTCAACGGCTTGCCGTTCAACAAAGACATTGCCAATTGTCTCTTAACCGGCATCCTGACTGACACCGGCAATCTGCTTTTCGGCGCGGTCACGCCGGAAACGATCAGAATTTCTTCGACTATGCTTTTAGCCGGCGCGACTTTCCCCAAAATCACCAAACGCACTTTGCAGAATAAAAGCCTGGCGGCGATGAAAGCCTGGGGCAGAATTCTCGACAATCTTAAATTAAACAAAAAATATAATATCGCCTATTCAATTCTAACTTTTGCCGAGATTGAAGAACTTAAAAAAGAATTCGGCAACGAAAATTTGCTGGACGCGGCCACGGATATTTTGAATAATATCGACGAAGTCAAAGCCGTTATTTTTCTGCGTGAAGAAATTAAAGGGCAAATTCGCGGCAGTTTGCGCACCAAAGATTCGCGCGTCGATGTCGCCCGCCTGGCAACTTTCTTAGGCGGCGGCGGTCATCCCCGCGCCGCGGCCTTCCGCCTCAACGGCAGTATCGTTAAAACCGAAACGGGCTGGAAAATTATTTAAACGAAAAAAGAGCGGCGCAACTTGCCGCTCTTCCGCGTTTCATAGCAATAATTTTAAATCGGACGCTCGACAATGACAACGCACTCGACCCATTCCATCGTTGAACGATTAATAACACCGGCGATTCTTTTTCTATTGGGCCGCGACGTTTCAATTTCGAATTCACCTTGAGAAATAAAATCTTTGGCCGACATAAACATCCAGGCATTTTTAATTGTGTCGGCCGCTGACTGTTGCTTGCCAAGATAACGGGTCTCGCCGCGAAAAAACTTACCATTGAAACGCCGCTGATTATCAGCGGGCATTTCCAGAACTTGCCCTTTATCGGTTA
>DATJQC010000097.1:0-2783 GCA_035506055.1 Candidatus Nanoarchaeia archaeon
ACCGCGCCGGTTTCATCCAATACCGCCAAACCGGGCATGATGCCGTCATCGCTGCCGCGGTCGATCACCAAATCGCCCAGACTCTCTTCCGGACCGTTCAAAATATCCCGCGAAACGACATTGGCCAGGACGTATTTTTTCGCTTGCCCTGAGTCCAAAAATTTCAAATGCTGCCTCAACACCGAATTTTCATCCTGCAATTTTTTTAAATCCGCATTCTGCGCGGTTAGCGCTTCCACTCGTGATTGCAAATCCGCCACTTGCGCCGCCAAATTTCCCTGCCGGACGCTGTTGGAATATTTTTTATTCAACGAATCAGACCAGGACTGAAGCTGGGCGGCCGGCGGATTGAAAACAAAAAAAATCATCCGCTCGACCGGAGCCAGCCAGCCGACCAAATGCAAAAAAATAAGCAACCCCAAAGTTGCTATAAACAAAGCGATTGATTTTAAATTGATTTTTTTCATATAAAATAATCGGTGATTCTAAACCTTAATTAAAAAATAAAAGAGAAAAAAGAAAAAATTTTTTATTTTTTAATTTTTATTTTTTATTTGTCTATAATTCTTGGCTTCCCGGCGCCAAAACTTTATTCAATAATTCATTATCGGTTAACAACATTCCCATGCCGCGGACGACGCAGGTCAGCGGATCGTCGGAAATGCGCACTGGAATCTTGGTCGCGGCCGCGATATGCTTGTCCAGGCCGCGCAGCAGCGCTCCGCCGCCGGAAAGAAAAATGCCGTTCTCGTAAATATCCGCCACCAATTCCGGCGGAGTTATTTCCAAAGTCAATTTGATGTTTTCGATGATCTTGTTGATCGATTTGCCGATCGCTTCGCGGATCTGCGCGTCATCGACCATCACGGCTCTGGGCAAGCCGTTGATCAGATCGCGGCCGCGGACTTCCATTTCCATGTCTTCTTTCAGCGGCACGGCCGAACCGATCTTGATCTTCACGTTTTCCGCCACTTGCTCGCCGATCAAAATATTGAATTCCTCGCGCACATAATCGATAATGTCGCTGTCAAAGCAATTTCCGGCCACGTTCAGCGATTTGTAAGTAACGACGCCGCCCAGCGAGATCACCGCGATTTCCGAAGTCCCGCCGCCGATATCCACCACCATATTCGCCACCGCTTCCGTCACCGGCAAGCGGGCGCCGATCGCCGCCGCCATCGCTTCCTCGATCAAAAAAACTTCCCGCGCGCCGGAAGATTTGGCCGCATCTTCGACCGCTTTCTTTTCCACTTCGGTGATATCGATCGGAATACCGACGATCATCCGCGGCCGGGGAATCAACGTAAAGCTTTCACTGTGCACTTTATCGACAAAATATTTCAGCATTTTTTCCGTCACTTCGAAATCCGAAATCACGCCTTCGTTCATCGGCTTGATCGCTTTGATATGCGATGGGGTCTTGCCGACCATCCGCCGGGCTTCTTCGCCCACGGCTAAAATTTCGTCAGTGCGCACATTAACGGCGACGACACTCGGCTCATTAATGACGATTCCTTTATCCGAAGTATAGACCAAAGTATTTTTCGTCCCCAGATCGATCGCCAGATCCTTGCTGAATTTTCCTAAAAACTTATTAAACATGAAACATGGAACATGGAACAAGGAACAAGAAACATTTTTTGAGTTTTGCTTTTTGCTCTATGCTCTTTGTTCTATTTTATCAAATCCTTCACTACATCATTTATTTTTACCAACTTCGAATCAGCGCCATTTCTTTTTTTAACCTCAACTGCATTTTCCGCCAAAGTTTTGTCGCTGATTACCAGACGGATCGGACAGCCGATCAAATCGGCTTCGGCGAATTTTTCGCCCGCGCCGGCATCCTCTCGCTCGTCATACAAAACTTCAATCCCCCGCTCCTCTAATTTTTCATAAAGCCGGTCAGCTTCTTTTTTATTTTCCGCCCAGCTTTTTTTATTGCCCAAAAGGATCAAATGAACTTTAAACGGCGCGATTTCTTCCGGCCAAATTATGCCGCGCTCATCGTGGCAGATTTCCACGATCGTGCCCATCACCCGCGACGGGCCGATGCCATAGCAGCCCATCACCGCTTCCTTTTTCTGCCCGTCCTTATCCGTATATTGCAACTCGAAAGGATTGGAAAAACGGTTGGCGAGTTTGAAAATATTGCCGACTTCCACCGCTTTGGCTTCGCGGAATTTCTTGTTGCCGCAGATCGGGCATTGCGATTGTTCGGCGATGATCTCTTTATTGATAGCGATGCGGCAATTATCGCAGATATAAATCAAATCTTCGCCGGCGTCGCAAATCGTTTGAAATTCATGGGAATACTTGGCAAATGATCCGCCGGAAGCGTAAGTCAGATAAGTTATGCCGCCCAAGCCCAGGCGATCGAAAATCCGGAAGTAAGCGTGCTTGGCCACTTCATAAAATTTATCCAAATCAGCCTGATCGGCATGAATCGAATAAAGATCTTTCATCAAAAATTCCCGGCCGCGCATAATTCCCGACTTGGCGCGCAATTCATTGCGGAACTTGGTCTGAATCTGGTAAGGCATCATCGGCAAGTCGCGATAAGAAAATAAAAATTTCTTGGCCAGCGGCGTGACCACTTCTTCATGAGTGGCGCCCAAAGCGTATTCTTTTTCATCCGCGCCTTTCAACTTGAATAAGACGTCAAAAGCTTCCCAGCGCCCGGTCACTTCCCAATTTTCTTTGGGCACGAGTACCGGCATTAAAATTTCTTCGCCGCCGATCTTGTTCATTTCTTCGCGGATCACCTGGCTAATCTTATTCAAAAC